>JAZOSS010000098.1:0-15747 GCA_045657205.1 Eubacteriales bacterium | reverse complement strand
GACCGTGAAACAGATATGGTTCGCCGTTTAAAGTAAGTCTTGTTACGGAGCCGATCTTTTGCGTTCCGATCTCGCGCAGAGCAAAGTAGCTTTCCACCTTGTCCTGCTCGCTTTCGAGCGTGAAGCGGTAAAGAAACGGAGATTCCGGCGACCACAGCTTTGGTTTTTTCGGAGCAATGACAAAAATTCCGTCTTCGCTCTCAAAGGTTTCACCGCTTTCTTTAAGCGTAAGCTTTATGCGTTTGGCAGAGGTCTTGACCTCTATCCTTACGTCCTCAAGCGACGGAGTGACAAAGACCTCCTCAATAGCGTCCTCGGGCAGACTTTCGATCCAAACGGTCTGCCATATTCCGCTTACGGGAGTATACCACATTCCGCCTCTTTTTTTCTTCTGTTTTCCGTACGGAAGCGTTTTGTCAAGCGTGTCTTTAACATCGACGTTCAGCACGTTTTCACCGCTTGTAGCGTACCGTGTTATATCGAACGAAAACGGCAGATATCCGCCTGTATGCCCGCCTATACACTTGCCGTTTAAGAAAACACTGCATATCTGATCGCACGCGCCGAAATGCAGAATAAGTCTGCCCTTATTGAAGTTTTCGGGCAGTGTGAAGCGTTTTTCGTATCTGAAATTTTCTTTATCAAAAGTTTCGTATCCTTTAATTCCCGACAGTCTGCTGTTCGGCGGATACGGCACGGTTATATCTTCACCGTCAAGCGTCCATTTGCCGTTTAAGCAAAAGAAAGAATCCCTTTTAAGCTGTGGGCGGGGATATACCCCGAACGGCATATCCTTCGTATTTTTTTCAAAAGGTGTTGTAAGTGAACAAAACATATTATTTTACCTTTTTCGCTATTATTTGTTTGTTTGGTGTGTACCCGTCGGGATATCCCGTTTCATACGATATTTCCGTTATTTCCTCGTAATATACCGTAAGACTGTCACCCTCTTTTATACCGTCCGTATCATCCCAGATGACCTTATACCATTCTCCATCGCTGTCGTAGGCGAAGAAGTGCTCCTTCGTTACCGCATCGCATTTCGTCATGCTTTCAACGACGGTGAGCTGTATTTGATCAAGCTCTCCGCCGTCGGAGCAGGAAAAGAGCAAAAGACACGGCAAAAGAAGCAAAAGCAGAGTTAATTTTTTCATTTATTCACCTTTTTGCAGAGCGTTTTTTATTACGGATTTAAACGGGAAGCTGTGCTTTATCGGTATTGCAAACACAACGATAATACCCATAACTATGGCAACGGCAAGCTTTACCGTTAAAAACAGATATTCCGATGCTATTTCCGTTTCATTCATAAACAGATTGTACGCCGTATAATATATAGCACTTCCCGGCACAAGCGGAATTATTCCCGTTATCAGGAAAACCGAAACGGGACATTTACGCATAATTGCCATTATTCTTGACATTAAAACGATGACGACGGAGGCTAAAAACGTAGCGCAGACAACGCCGGTAATACCGTCAAATATCCAGTAAACAAGCCAGCTTACCCCGCCGCACAGTCCGCAGAAAAAGTATTGTCTTCTCGGTACGGAAAAAAGTATACAGAAGGCGAGAGTTGCAATAAACGCGGCTATCGTCTGCAGTGAATATTCCAAAAATATCTCCATACACCCTCCTATATTATCCCGACGAATTTGACCGCGAGGATCGTAACGCCGACACCGATACCGATACCTATTGCTATCAGCACGGCATCAACCATTCTTACAAGTCCCGATATGTAGTTACCTGCGGCAATATCTCTTATAGCGTTCGTAAACGACACCCCGGGTACGAGCGGCATAAGACAGCCTATCATTACCCTGTCCATAACACCGATACCGATTATCTCCGTAAATATAACGGTAAAAAGAGTCATCGTGATACTGCATATGATGTTTGTGAGAAGTCTTGAAAGCTTCTTTTCATCAAGATAAACGACGGATGCGTAAAACAGAAATCCGACGATGAAGGCAACGGCGGAATCGACAAACGAACCGCCGAAGGTATAGCAAAGCCCCATAGAGGCAAGAGCTGAACCGAACAGGCGCATAGGTGCGCTTCGCGGCTTCATTGCATCTATTTCGCACAGCCTTGTAAAGGCATCGTCCACGTTCTGATATTCGCCGTTTTCTATCTGACGGGACAGCGTATTAACGGCATCGACCTTGCCTAAATTCGTTGAGGTAAGCGGTATTGAGCGTATCCTCAAGAAGTCGCGGCGTATGTTTGTATCTATTCTTTTTTCAATAACTCCGGTCGTTAAAAATATACCGTTTGCGACCGTGAACACTTCAAAGTCACGTATGCCGTACGATATCATTATATGGCGCACGGTGTCTTCAACTCGGACGATATCCGCGCCCGACTCAAGCAGGATCTTTCCTGCATACGACGCCATATCCATCGTTTTGGAGATATTTTCGTCTATCACGGCAAGATCCTCCTTACTTCCTTTGCAACGCCTGCTATATATCCGCTCATTTGTGATATTTCAAGCGTTGTTATACTGCCGTCTTCAAAAACGAACACGGCAACACTTCCGCTTATACTCAATTTACACACCCGTCCGCCGTCTTTTTTAAGCAAAACGGTATCGCCCTCGTCAGCATAGTTCTGTCTGTGTATAAGATACTTTACCTTTTCTGATTGTTCAAAAAAGAAATATTCGTTAGCAAAGCGCACCTGCGCGCAGTCATAGCCCTTTACGTTGTCTGCATTTACGCACGCGCCCACCTCGGAAATCGTGGCAACAACGGGTATTTTGCACATATCAAAGGATGTATCATCCTTTCCGTAGCCGTTTATTATCATATCGGCGCTTACGGAAAAATAGTCTGCAATTTTCGGCAGATATTTTATGTAAGACGTGCTTTTTCCCGTCTTCCAGTCGGATATTGCCGAGGAAGAAAGACCGAGATATTTTAAAAAATCTATTTGCTTTCTCGTATCCTTTTCAAGATAGTAAAGCACCGTTTGAAGTATTTTATCCATTTTTTACAAAGCCGTATTGTCAGTGTTTTATATTTTTTCAAAGCCGTCAACGTTCAGAACGAACATCGTAGCACCGCCGACTGCTGTTTCCTCTGCAAGTCCTTCGTCGTCAAGTCCTCTGCCGAAGGATGCGATAGAGGGGTTTATCTGCTTTCTGTTACTGCAGTATTTTTTAAGTATTTCCTTTATTACGGGCACTTTTTCTTCATCCGTACCGATAAGCAGAGTTGTGTTTCCAACCATAAGAAATCCGCCGGTCGTTGAAAGACGCGTTACGAAAAAGCCTTCCTTCGTCAGAGCCGAGGTTGCCACCATACTGTCATCATTCGGGATTATAGCCAATACAAGTTTCATTATTATTTACTTCCTTTTCAAGTATTACAGATCATAATTCAAAAGACGCAAGCTTTTTACATCAAGCTTATTTACGTCGGGTATCTCGTAACGGTTGTCGTCACGGTCGCGTATCAGCACGCGTCCGTCAAACAGAGCCTTTATATCGGAGTTTCTGTTCTTTATTTCAAACGTGCGTACGCCTCTGTCGGTTTCTACCGTCCATTTAAGTATACCATATTTTTCGTATCTGTCAAGAACGGATATTATCTCGGGGATAAGATAATATTCTTCAAGACTTTTTTCAATAACCGCCCTTGATTCGGGCATAAGCGTTTCTATATCTCTTATAATTGCCATCTCTTTTCCGTCTTTGTCGAGCAGGGATATGTATTTCGTAAGTCCGCTTATGGGAAAAAGCCTTTTAGGTTCAATATTTTCAAAATACTCACCCGTTGCAAGCTTCATATTGACGAGGTGAAATTCGCCCTGCGTGAATATTACCTCATCGCCTTCAACGTATCTTCGGGGCATATTTTCATCTCCTTAATCAAAATTTTCTTCGCTCTTGCTTTGTCTTATTTTTTCGGACATCGACTGTATTTCGATAAGCTTTCTGTACTTTCCGTTAAGAGCCATAAGCTCGTCGTGGCTTCCGCATTCTATTATCCTGCCCTTGTCAACGACGACTATTTTGTTTGCCTTGCGGAGAGTTGAGAGTCTGTGGGCTATCATAAGAGTCGTCCTGCCCTTGATAAGTCTTTCTATCGCTTCTTGTATGAGGTTTTCCGTTTCGGAGTCAACAGCCGCCGTCGCCTCGTCGAATATAAGGATACTCGGGTTTTTAAGCACGGCTCTTGCTATTGATATACGCTGTTTTTCACCGCCGGAAAGACCGACACCTCTTTCGCCGAGCATAGAATCGTAGCCGTCGGGCTGATTTACGATAAATTCGTGCGCGTTTGCAACGTCTGCGGCGTTTATTATCTGCTCAACGTGTGCTGACGGAACGCCGTAGGCGATATTGTTGAATATCGTATCGGAAAACATCATCGGCTCCTGTTGTACGTAGCCGATACAGCTTCTGTAATAATTCATATCTATATTGCGTATATCCTCGCCGTCAAGCAGTATTTCTCCGTCGTAGCCGTCGTAAAAACGCATAAACAGATTTATAAGCGTTGATTTTCCCGAGCCCGTCGTTCCGACGATGCCGACGATATCCCCCGGCTCTATTGTGAGATTTATATCGGAAAGCGTCTTTTTCGTCTTGTCAAAGCTGAAATTGACGTTTTTGAATTCTATCTTTCCTTCCGTTTTTTCGGGAATGTTACCTTTTCCAGCATCGGCTTCGGGTTCTGCATCTATTATGTCGAGTATCCTTTCGGCGGCGGCAAGCGCACTTTGATACGTGTCGGAAAGGGATGCAAAAAAGTTTATCGGCTGGTAGAATATCGAGGTGTACGACAAAAACGAAACGAGCAGACCCGGCGTAAGTATTCCGTCAATTACCCAGTTGCCGCCGATACCCCATATGACGAGGTTGCCTATGTGGATAAAGAACGTGACGATTATGGGAAACGCCGTCGTTATCTTTGCAGAACGCACGTCCGTTTTGTACCATTCCTCGTTGTAACGCTTGAATTTACTTACCGCACGCATTTCTCCGGCAAACGATTTTACGACTCTTATACACGGTACGGTATCGGTAAGCACGGAGGAAACGGCAGACCATCTGCGCCATATTCTTCTGTAAAACGGGGCGATCTTTTTGCCGAATATCCTCGTTCCCGCTACAATGAACGGCACGGGGACGAGTGAAAGAAGCGTAAGACGCCAATCCATAAGAAGCATTATTATGACTATCCCGACGAGCAGGCAGGCTTGCAGCACTGCTTCCTGCGTTACACGCAAAACGAATGCCTGAAGGGTGCTCGTGTCCGTCGATATTCTGTTTATGACGGCACCCGTCGCGGTCTTGTCGTAAAATCCGAGGGGAAGATACTGAGCCTTTTCGTAAACGTCGTTTCTCAGATCCTTTACGATCCTGTTGCCCGCCACTCTCATCCAATAGTTTTTAAAGCCGTTTATAACGAAAATTATAACGTAGGATGCGGCAAGAGAGCCTACGATGACGGCAAGCATTTTTCTGCCGGCATCACCGCCGTCTGCCATATTTTCGGGGGTGAAAACGTCGTCAACGAGTATCTTTGTTATGTACGGCGGAATGAGCGCAAACGCTGTGTAAAGTGCGGAAAGCACCATGGCAACGGAAAGCAGCTTTTTATGCGGTCTTACGTAGCGCATAAGCTTTGATATAAGCTTTCCCTTTGACTGGCATTTGATACATTCAGCACCGGGGCGCAAAAGCGCACGTCCGCATTTTGGACATACTCGGAGCTTTTTTTCGTAAGCATCCGCAACTATCTCAAGCTCTTTTTTTGTGTTGCCTCCTGCTGTTATGTTTTTGATAAATGTTACGGCGCAGTCGCAAAGATCGCTCACCGTGTACGTAAAGCGGAAAATATTCTCTTTTTTTCCGTCTTTCTTTGTGATATTTATTCGTGCGCTTCCGTACATGCGCTTGACGTTTATTTCTTCAATTTCGTCAAATCTTACGGTTATCACGCCATTGTGAGCATCGGCGGAAAGTATTTTATCCTCCGATACGGCAAAAACGCTCTCGTTGTATTTTCCGTTTACCGAAAGGTCGCCCACTATGCAGAAAAGAGGGGCAAAGCCTTCATCTTCTATTATTTTTTGAATATCCTGCGGTATTTCTTTGTTCTTTATATATTCTTTCATATCAATCTTTTTTGTTTATAATATCCTTTATTACTTCCGAGACAATTATAAGACCTGCAACGGACGGAGCGTAGGAAATACTTGACGGTGTTCTTTCACCGTTTGTTTTCGGCTCTTCCTTTGAATAAAGGACTTTAAGGGACGGAATGTTTCTTTTTTTCAGTTCACGGCGCATCACGCGCGCAAGCGGACACACGGAGGTCTTGTATATATCGTCAACGGTAAAGGCTTCGGGACAAAGCTTGTTTCCCGTTCCCATACTGCTTATGACAGGTACGCCGAGGGATTTTGACTTGCAGATTATCAGAAGCTTTGACGTTACCGTGTCTATTGCATCGACGACGTACGAATATTTTGAAAAGTCTACCGCATCTTCATTTTCTTTCGTGTAAAATATACCGAGGGCGGTTACTTCACAGTCGGGATTTATGTCCAGAATACGGTCTTTTGCAACGTCCGTTTTCATCATTCCGACGGTTGAATGAAGAGCGTAAAGCTGTCTGTTTATGTTTGACGGTGATATCTTATCCCCGTCAACGACGGTTATCTTTCCGACTCCCGCACGTGCAAGAGCCTCTGCCGTGTACGAGCCGACACCGCCTATGCCGAAGACGATAACGCTTGAATTTTTCAGTTTTTCCAAAGCTTCACGCCCGATAAGCGCTTCCGTTCTTGAAAACTGTTCGTTTTTATCAAAGCTCATCAAGTGTTTTACCGAATGACGGCAGGAAATGCTCTGTAAAATATTCAAGCTCCCTGCTTTCATATTCCTTTAAATTTTCTCTTATCGCCTTTTCGGCGCTTGTAAACTCAAGATTTCCGCACTTTATTTCTTCAATGCATTTTATAAGCGCACACAGCTTGTCGGCTGTTTTTACAAGTCTGTGGGTAAGGGGATCCGCTTTTTCGTATACGGGGGATTCGTACGCGCTTTTAAGTTCGCTCGGAAGCTTTGACAAAAGCGACTTTGCGGATTCCTCTTCGATCTTTTTGTAAGCGTTTTTAAGCTCTTCTCCCGAATACTTCACAGGGGACGGAAGATCGCCGCACAGCACCTCCGAGGCATCGTGAAAAAGAGCATAAACAGCGACTTTGTCGGGATCGGCATCCCCTGAAAATACGTCACGGTTTATAACCGCAAGACAGTGTGCGATAACAGCCGTTTCCATACTGTGCGTTGACAGATTTTCCTCCGTCGAGCAGCGCATAAGCGACCATCTGTTTATATACTTTTGTCTGAACAAAAGTGCAAAAAAACTGTAATTTTCCATACTTGTCCTTTTCAAGATCAATTTGGGGTGTTGATGTCAACACCCCTTTTGTCAATTTACGCCTTCTTTTTTGAAAGAATGATGCCGACGGCACTTGCAGAAACGACGACTACTGCGATTATGGCAATTATAAGTCCCGTATCCGAAGAGCCTTTATCGTCATTTTCCGCATCCGTTTCCGCCTGCTTTGTATCCGTTGTTACGCTCTGCGTATCCTCTGCGGGTTCATTCGTTTCAACGTCCGTCTGTACGATTACCGCGGACGTTTCGGGTACTGTTTCGATCGGCGGTACGGTTTCGTCGGGGTTGGGATCAGAAAGGGCATCTCCGCCCGTTGCACGCGTTTCACTGAATACAAGACGGTTTGAGCCGTATACGTTCGTAAGTCTGCCGTCAAATATACCCGTGCCCCATTCGATGTAGTTGTTGTAACCGCCCGTTGCATTATCGCCGTTCAGAATACCGATGGAAAATCCGAGCTTTGTTCCGACGTGCGGAGGAGCCTGGAGAATAACGTCCCACGGAATGAAAAGCTCGTACGTGGTCTGTTTTTTCGATGCATCATGTTTTACAACGTAACGGCCGTCACTGCCCGAAAGATCTGCGTGGTCAACGACGCCGTGCCAGCTGTAGGAGTACGTATTGCCGTCGTTGCCGAGGGCAAAAGCAAATTCGTTGTAAGAAGGGTGCCAGTTTTCATCTCTGACGGCACTCGGTACAAGCCCCTGATCGGCAGTACAGCCGTAAGCGTCAAGTCTTATCTGAAGGCAGTCGCCGTTCCAGATATCGTTTGCATTATCCGGGACGTTTCCGTTCCAATGCTCGGAGTCGTCTGCCACTACCGCAACGTAGAAGCCCGAGAAATTATAACGTGTCCACAGGGTGAATTTCATATCGTTTGCAGATGCTTTTACAAAAGTCTGTTTGTTGTCTTTGTTAATATCGGATACCGTAGGTGCGCCCCATTCGTCGGTTGATACAATACCGTCAATTGTCGGTGCTTTATCGTTTGCAAACTGGAGTGCTTCAACCGTTGCAAAGCTTTCTTCATCTGCCATGGCAATAACGCCCGTAAATGAAAGAAGCATCGCGGATGCAATCAAAACAGAAAGAATTTTTCTCATATTTCCTCCCGAAAATAAATTATTACATTATATATTATAGCAAACAATGTAAAAAAGTCAAGCGTATTAAAAAAATTCACACCCTCACCAAGCCGTACCCCGCCTTGCATTCCTCATTTGGTATTTCTCCGAGATGGAGAGCGCGAACACGCGGGATCTTTACGTTTTTTTAAAAAATATCACAATTGTTTACATTTTTTATACACGGTAACGGAATAATGGTGGTATTATATAGGTATATACTTACTATTTTAAGGAGAAATATCTATGAAAAAGGACAGCATCAAAAAAATAGGCGCAATAGCACTCGCACTCGTTTTGTCAACCTCGGCGGTTTTCGTAACCACCTGCTCGGATGACGATGACAAAAGAGTCGAAGAAAAAGACGACGACGATGACGACGACAAAAAAGACAAGGACAAAGACCGTGAAACGGGAAAAGATTCCGCAGGTGATACTACATATATTCCCGACGCCGAAACAGCAATCGCTGAAACGAAACCCGCCACAGACGCCGTGACGGATGCCGTGACGGATGCAAAAGACGATGAAGTTATTGATAATTCATCGTTTACAAGCGATGAGATCGCACAAGGATGGTCGCTTAAAAACGGCACGCTTACGATAATCAACGACTCCGCTATGAAGGATTATGATAGTTATAGCAATTATGCTCCATGGTACGGAGAAAAAGAAAATATCAATAAAGTCGTAATCAAAAACGGTGTAACAAAAATAAGCAGCGATGCATTTTACGACTGCGATTTTACACAAATAACGATACCGGACAGTGTTTCAAGTATAGGTGAAAAAGCATTTTACAACTGCGAAAGCCTTATACAAATAACGATACCTGCCGGTGTTACAAGTATAGGTAACTATGCATTTGACAGCTGCGACGGCCTTACACAAATAACGATACCGAACGGTGTTACAAGTATAGGTAAACAAGCATTTTCCTACTGCGACGGTCTTACACAAATAACGATACCTGCCGGTGTTACAAGTATAGGTGAATATGCATTTTCCCGCTGTTTAAAACTTCAAACGATAAATTTCAGCGGTAACGAAGCACAGTGGAATCAAATAACTAAGGGAATAGATTGGGACAATAATACCGGTAAATATACAGTAAAATTCGGTGCATAAATAATAAAAGAGCTTCGTATGAGGCTCTTTTAATTTGCTTCCTCCGAGAGGAGAGGTGATGTAGTTGTGCTTACACAACTACGGAAGGAGCCTGCGTTACGATATCATTTTACTGAATTTTATCGTTACGCATTCTCCCTCAGTCTCGCTTTGCTCGACAGCCTAAGCCTTTGCCCTACGTTACTTTTTATCCGTTAGGTAATATGACGACTTCGTCGGCGTGATATTCTATTCGCCTACAGCGAACAGAGTGATTTAAATACGACCGCATATCTGACACGGACCGTCGGGGACGCCGGTCCCTACAGTTATTATCTCTTATCTCATTTTTGTCACGCCGTACGTTGTACGCATCTTCTAAAGCAAAAGGCGCACTTTTGAACGTGCGCCTTTGAATTATGTAATTTTATTTGCAAAGCTGTTCTTTTATCGTGTTTGCGACTTTTGTGGCTACCTCGGAGATAAGCTCTTCGCTTTCGCCCTCTGCCATTACACGGATAAGGGGTTCCGTACCGGAAGGACGGATAACGACTCTGCCCGTTTTGCCGAGCGTTGCCTTTGCTTCCTCTATCGACTTTTTGACTTCTCTGTTCGTATAGAACTGAAGCTTTCCTTCTGCCGTTATCTTTATGTTTATCATGACCTGAGGATATTTCGTCATAACGCTTGCAAGCTCGGAGAGCTTTTTGCCGCTTCTCTTCATATGAGAAAGAAGCTGTACTGCCGTGAGCTGTCCGTCGCCCGTCGTTGCAAAGTCACGGAATATGATATGTCCCGACTGTTCGCCGCCGAAGTCGTACTCTTCAAGGAGCATTTCTTCAAGCACGAATCTGTCACCGACCTTCGTTGAAACGAAGCGCAAGCCGTTAGCCTCGCAGAACTTACCGAAGCCGAAGTTCGTCATAACCGTGCCGACGACCGTATTTTTATTGAGCTTTCCTCTTTGTGAAAGGTCAACTGCACATATTGCCATTATCATATCGCCGTCAACGAGATTTCCGTTTTCGTCAACGCAAAGGCATCTGTCAGCATCGCCGTCGAAGGCAACGCCTGCGTCAAGTCCGTTTTCCTTAACGCACTTTGCAAGTGCTTCTATATGAGTCGAGCCGCAATCTCTGTTTATGTTTTCGCCGTCGGGTGTATTTGACAAGAATATACACTCCGCACCGAGGGATGTAAGGAGCTTTTCAGCCGTCATAGATGCCGAACCGTTAGCGCAGTCAACGGCTATTTTAAGTCCGTCAAGTGAGTTAGGTACGGATGATTTTACGTGGTCCACGTAGTCCTTTACCGCGTTATATCCGCTGTAAAGCTTACCGACCTCGCCGCCTTCGGGAAGTGCGGGAAGATCGTCTTCTTCTTTATCAAGAACGAGCGATTCTATCTGCTCCTCTATCATATCGGGCAATTTGTAGCCGTCGCCCGAAAACAGCTTTATTCCGTTGAATTCAGCGGGGTTGTGCGATGCGGATATCATAACTCCCGCATCCGCTTTGTATTTTCCGACAAGATATGCCACAGCAGGCGTCGGTACGACACCGAGATTTATAACGTCTGCGCCGTAGGAGCAAAGTCCTGCAGCAACAGCACAGCTGAGCATATCGGATGACATTCTCGTATCACTTCCGATTACGAAAACCGGTCTTCTTCTCGTTCCGTTTGATAATACCGATGCTGCTGCTCTGCCTATATTGAGCGCAAGCTCACACGTAAGCTCTCTGTTAGCTATTCCGCGTACGCCGTCTGTTCCGAATAAACGTCCCATAATAAGAACCTCTCACTATATTATTTTGTTTTTTTAATGATTACGATTTTTCCGCTTTTGCAAATACATTCCTCGGGAATTACACCGCGCACACGGCTTCCGGGGTATACTGTCGAATTCCGTCCTATCACCGTACCGGGATTAAGCACGCTGTTACAGCCGACTTCAACGAAGTCACCGACCATAGCACCGAACTTGCGGAGTCCCGTTTCGATACGCGTATCGCCATCTTTTACGACGATATTCGTTTTATCGCTCTTTACGTTTGATATTACCGCACCTGCGCCGAGGTGTGAACAGTATCCGAGTATCGAATCTCCCACGTAATTGAAGTGGGGAACTGCCGTTTTGTCGAAAAGTATGCAGTTTTTAAGCTCCGTCGAATTTCCGACAACGCAGTTTTTGCCGACGAGCACCGCACCTCTTATATAAGCGCAGTGGCGGATCTCAGCCCCTTCGAGGATGACCGCAGGGCCGTTTATGCACGCCGTGGGTGCGACTGTCGCCTTTTTCGATATCATAACTCCTTCACAAGGTGAATAAAATTCATCCTCGGGCAAAGTCATAATAAGCGATTTTATATAGTCTTTTATATGAGGTAAAGCCTCATAAGGATACTCAAAGCCCGAAAGAAACTGTGCTGCCGCAGTGTGTGACAGATCGAACAATTCTTCTGTTTTAAACATAAATTCTCCTTTTATCATTTATCAAACAAGGCTCTTTTCGTAAGCCTTGCGTAATGGCTTGCCGTACCGTATATTACCTTGCCAAAGCTTTGGCGTTCGTAATATTCGGCGTCACATTCATATTCCCCGTGGAGATATTTTTCCATCGTTCCCGTGTAGATACGGTAATGCTCAAGCACTTTTTCAAGCTCGCTCACCGTGTTTACGTCCTTTATATCGAGTAATTCCGATACAAACTCAACGCTTGTGTACGCATCCTTTATTTTTTTCTTCTTGCCGAAGGATGATGCCCAATCTCCGTAGGTATTATATATTTTTTCATCTTTCGTGTCAATAAACGTTTTCAATTTCCGTCTTATCGCCTTATAGTCACCGTCGTCGGCGGGAAGCATATAAAGCTTCATCGGCGTCGGTTCTTCGCTTGAAAGATACCTTTCGGGCTTTTCAACGACGAAGCCGCCTGCAAGCGGAGTATTTACGTAATATCTCGAAAACGAGTACATTTTTGAAAGACTGTCCGTAAAGGCTATGGAAGCGTGATTGTAATACCCCTTTGAAAACAGCCTTGAAAGACCGCCCATCGAAGTATTTGTATGCGTCAGTATAACAAATATTGCTTTTTCCATCAAGCTCTCCGAAATATCCGTCAGTTTATTATCGTAACCGATACGTCGTACTGTACGTTGTAGACGCTGCCGTTTTTAAGTGTGATAGTAAATTCAGCGGTGGTTGTAAAGGATACGAGCTCGTCGTATTTATCTATTACCGATACGCCTTCAAACGTCTTGACGTCCACTTTTTTCACGTCTTCAACCATCATCTCGTTTTCAATACAGGAATTCACCTTATCGAAAAGATAATAGATGGCTTCATCCGATATCGTATATTCGAACGTTCTTTTGCCTGCTTCCTTCGTTTCCGTTATTTCTTCTATTGCGGAAGCGTAGCCGAAGGTGTATTCGACGCTTTCGGTGAGCATTTCCCAGACTATCTCGTCGTCATACGGTATCGTGTAGCCCTCTTCGTTGAGCTTCATTGAAACGTTCTTGCCGTCGCTTGCAAATTCAAGTGACATAGGCGCACCGTTGAGGCTTCCTTCAACTGACATACCGACTGAAATCGTGTCGTCGTTGTTATAGTAATAGAACATCTCGCCTGACGATATATCTTCAACAGCTTCCGCACCGCTTATCACGATCTTTGAATCCGCTTCAAATTTTATACCCGTATTGAGGAGCGTATCGTACGCATACGATGCCTTTGTCAGGCGGTAAAGTCCTTCAAGACAGGTCGTCGTTTCGTAATTTTTAAATGAAGGGAAATCGACCTTTGAAAGCGAATTTACGTTTTCTGTTTTTCCCGTGATCTTCGTCGTGGAGGTATACGATACACCGTTTGCACTTGCTTTTATGCTTATTGTTAAGCTCTCGTCGTAAACGTAGCCGTCCTTATCAATTTTTACATAGCCTTCTGCTTTTTCGACGGTTATTTTTCCGCCGAGGCTTTCAAAATAATCTATATCAATTTTGGAAAATTGTTCAAGATCGACACCGAAAAACGTAACTGTCGCACCGTTTTTATCCTTTGACGTTTCAAATCTTTCAAACGACTTCAGATAATCCTCGGAGGTGTTTTCTTCACCGAGGATGTAGCTTAAAAAGTCGCCTTCGGACATATTTTGCTTAAGATCAATGTTTTCTATAGTCTGGTACGCACAGCCGTCTTTGTAGTATATGCCTTCCGAAACGTCACCGTCGTAAACGACTTCAAGAGCGTACTGCAAGCCCGAGGATGATTTCATATACGTTTCACGAGTGGTCGTTTTCATATACTCATCGTCAGCTTTCTCCTCGACGGTCGATGTGTAAACGTAGCTTGTAAGATCCTTCATTTTGTCGTATGCGGCGTAAATGAGTGCCGCGCCTTCAAGAGTGTCAAGGGGATTTTCTTCTATCGGGAAAGTCGTTACCTCTTCAAATCTGTCTTTATCCTCTGTATCTTTCGGCTGTTCGGATGCGTCGGTATCCTCGTCGGGGGAGTTCTTTTCGTCCTCTGTCGGTGCTTTCGTTATTTCGATTATCGAAGTTACACCGTTTTCGTCCGTAACTATTTCCGTTTGTATCTGCTCTGATACTCCGTCGGTTTGGACAGCAGACTCTTTGTTTGTCGTTTTATCCTTTGATGAGGTTACCTCCCCGTCGCCTCCGCATGAGGCAAATGACAAAGTAAGTATTACTGAAAGTAAAAGTGAAATAAATTTTTTCATAAGTCCTTCTCCTTGTTATGCTGTTATATTATTTCGGCAAATAAAACAAACGTTTCAGCCGACGTTATTTTTACGTTTACAAATTCGCCCGTAAGGTCGTTTTTCGACGAAAAGTGTACGAGCTTGTTGCCGGGTGTCCGTGCTGTGTACATACCGGGATCGTTTTTGCTTACACCGTCGCAAAGCACGCGGAAGGTCTTACCGACGAGTGCTTTGTTCTTTTCATATGCAATACTGTTCTGAAGCTCAAGCAAACGGGAAAAGCGTGCGCTTTTGACGTCTTGAGGCACTTGGTCTTCATATTCTGATGCAGGCGTGCCGGGCCGTTTTGAATATATAAACGAGTATATCATATCGTATTTTGCTTCTTTTATAACGGAAAGAGTCTTTTCAAAATCCTCCTCCGTTTCTCCGGGAAAGCCCGTTATTATATCGCTCGTAACGCAGATATCGGGTGTTTTTTCTCTCATATACGAAAGCAGTTCAAGATACGATGCGGCGGTATAGTGGCGGTTCATCCTTTTGAGTATCTCATCGCTTCCCGATTGAAGCGGCAAATGAAAGTGCGGGGCTGCCTTTTTAAGCGATGCAAGCGTGTCTATAAGTCTTTTGCTTGCATCCTTCGGGTGAGATGTCATAAAACGGATGATAAAGTCACCCTCGATCTTGTCAATATCGCAAAGAAGCGATGCAAAATCGTACTGCCCTTTGTATTCTTCTATATCCTTGCCGTATGAGTTTACGTTCTGTCCGAGCAGGGTTATCTCGTGACAGCCATTTTCGGCAAGCTGTTTTATTTCATCTAAGATATCCTCACGGCGGCGGCTTCTTTCCCTGCCGCGTACGTACGGAACGATGCAGTACGTGCAGAAATTGTTACAGCCGTACATGACCGACACCCACGCCTTGTATTTATACGCACGCTTGACGGGCAAGCCCTCGGCAAGACTGCCTGCGCCGAATTCGGAATAAAATCCTCTTTTTCCGCCGTTTAACCTTTTGAAAAGCATCTCGGGCATGCTGTAAAGCATAGACGTACCGAAAAGAAAATCGACGTATGGATAGCTGTGCTTTATATTTTCGCATCTGTGCTGTTGGGATACCATACAGCCGCATATTCCGATTATAAGATTTTGATTTTTTTCTTTCAGATGCTTGAACTGTCCCGTTATCGAAAGAGCTTTAAGCTCCGCATGCTCACGCACGGCACACGTGTTTACAAGTATAAGATCCGCTTTTTTCTCGTCCTCGGTAAGGGTGTAGCCCATAGCTTCAGCCATTCCCGAAAGTATCTCGCTGTCCGCTTCGTTTTGCTGGCAGCCGTACGTTTTAACGCACGCAAAGACGTCTCGTT
>JAZOSS010000097.1:0-2839 GCA_045657205.1 Eubacteriales bacterium | reverse complement strand
AGGTAAGATAATATCAAACCCCTGCTCAGACTGTAAGGGGATGGGATACGTCAAGATAAACAAGAAAATCGAGGTAAATATTCCCGCAGGTATCGATAACGGACAAAGACTTTCGGTAAGAGGTCAGGGCGATGAAAGTACGTCGGGAATGGGAGCAGGCGATCTCGTTCTTGAAATATCTGTAAGAAGCCACAACGTCTTCGAAAGAGACGGAAGTGATCTTTACTGCGAAGTACCGATAACATTCCCCGAGGCGGCACTCGGAGCAGAGCTTGAAATACCGACGCTTGAAGGAAACGTCAAGTATAAAATACCCGAAGGTACACAGACGGGCACGACGTTTACAGTCAAAGAAAAAGGAATAATAAATCTGAACACCAAGAGAAAAGGAAATCTTTTCTTTACGGTAATAATTGAAACACCGAAAAATCTCAACGAAAAGCAAAAACAATTGCTTCGTGATTTTGCCCAGTCGTGCGGTGACGGTAATTTCAAAAACAAGCAGTCCTTTTTTGAAAAAATAAAGAAGAACAGAAAGTAATATTATGGAATATAAACAGATACGCGTAGTATGCAGTACGGTCGATCTTGATGAGATCTGTGCCGTTATGTCGATGGTCGATAACGGACTTATGATCGAGGATTACAGTGACATTGATGAAAATCTTAAATCAATGTACGGCGACCTTATTGACGAACAAATACTTAATGCAGATAAAACCAAAGCAGCGGTAAGTATTTTTATCCCCGATGAAAAAAATCCCGCCGAAGCCATATCACACCTTAAAACGAGATTTGAAGAACTCAGCCTGAAAACGGATATATCCGTTATCGGCGTAAAGGAAGAGGATTGGGCAGGTTCTTGGAAAAAATATTATAAACCGCTTCGTATAGGCGAAAAGCTCGTTGTCGTGCCCGCGTGGGAAAAATATGATGCAAAAGAAGGGGATCTTATTTTGAAGATGGATCCCGGTATGGCATTCGGAACGGGTACGCACGAAACGACGAGACTCGTTGCTATGCTCATTGAAAAATACGTCAAAAAGGACGACGTTTGCCTTGACCTCGGGACGGGAAGCGGTATTCTGGCAATTGCCGCATCAAAGCTCGGCGCAAAAAGCGTAAATGCTTACGATATAGATCCCGTTGCGGTACGCGTTGCAAATGAAAACGTAAACGATAACGGTATTACGAATATCGTATGCGGAAAGAGCGATCTTTTTGCAGGGGTTGAAGAAAAAACATACGACCTTATTTGTGCAAATATCGTAGCCGATATCATCATAAGAATGTTGCCCGACGTTAAAAAATATTTAAGACCGGGCGGTATACTTATAACAAGCGGAATAATCGACGAGCGTGCTGAGGAAGTACTTAAAGCGGCAGAAGCTACGGAGCTTGTATACGTTGAAACGAAAGAAGAAAAAAATTGGTGCGCTATAGTATTCAAAATGGGAGAATAAAAAATACTTAAAAGAGTAACTTTAACCCTTCTCGCATTGTGCGCCATCTTGAGTTCCTGCTCGTAAGATTCCGAAACAATCTCACAGACGACCGATGCGGCGGTTGATGATACGAATAACTGACGAAACCCGAAACGGAAAAAACGTGGAAAGTACCCGAGGTCGAATATCTTACGGATGTTACTGACACACGCGACGACGGACGTGCAACGCAGCAAATGCGTTTGTATGCCGTAAAATCTCTTGAAGCACTTTTGATAGAAGCAAGTGCGGCAGGCTGTAAGAATGTGTCTACTGCAAGTGCTTACAGAAGCTACGACAGACAAGCGTATCTTTTCAGAGCCTTTACGGAAAATGGAATGTCGAAAGATCTTTCTCTTACAAAAGAGGAGGCAGAGGCTATAGTACATAAGGATACGGCACTTCCCGAAGAAAGTGAGCATCAGACAGGACTTGCTTGTGATATGCATAATCTTTCAAGCGCAAAGCCCGAATTCGGTGATACGTTTGAAGGAAAGTGGCTTGCTGAAAATGCATGGAAATTTGGTTTCGTTTTCAGATACCCCGAAGATAAAACGGAGATAACGAACATCGTATACGAGGTTTGGCATTTCCGCTGTGTCGCAGATATCATGCTTCAAGAATGGTACATCTCGGTATGTGTCTTGAAGAATATACGGATTATCTGAATAATAACTGATAAAAAAGCGTATAATACCGAAAAAGGAAGGTGTTATACGTGACAAACGAAAAGAAAAGTATAGACGAAAAAGCACTTCAAAACGTCTATCAAAGTGCAAAAATGGGCACGGAGGCAATATCAAAATTGTTGCCGAAAGTGCAAAATCAAGACTTCAAAAGCGCAATGTCCTCACAGCTCAGCGGATATCAGGATTTTATAAAAAGATCCTCCGATATGCTTACCGCAATGAATAAAGCACCGGAAGATGCAAGCCTTATGCAAAAGATACCGTCAGAGCTTGGAATGGCGTTCGGGGTTGCGATGGATAAAAGCGACTCCAAAATAGCGGAAATGATGATAAACGGCTCTGCTATGGGACTTTCCGAAATAAAAAAGACAAATTCGTGCAGCTGTATGAATAAAGAAACCGAAAAACTCATAAACGACGTTATCGCTTTTGAAGAAAGCAATATCGACGGACTTAAAAAATTTCTCTGAAAAATAACGAAAATAGGTATGAATTGCACCATACCTATTTTTTATTCACAAAAAATTAAAGAAATTTGTGTAAAGAAAATCACTTTACATATTGACAAAGTGAACATCTTGTGATAGTATATGTAAAGCGATTTACTTTACCTATCGGTGGAAAAATGAAAGATTTAAATATAAGCCTTTTGCTTGACTTTTACGG
>JAZOSS010000096.1:0-2515 GCA_045657205.1 Eubacteriales bacterium | reverse complement strand
TTCACAGAAGACCATTGAAATTCCCGAAGAAGGTGTTATTATTGGTGAAAAGCTTGCCGACGAGCTTGGTGTCGGTGTCGGCGATTACGTTAAGGTAAGCTACACAACGGATAACTCTGCTTTAAGTGCGGCGGGACTTTCCGATGCTGACTCTTATATAACAAGAACCCTCAAGGTCGCAGATATAACAGAAAACTATATTTACCACTTTGCGTATATGTCGGAAAGTTATTTCGAACAGCAATTCGGAAGTGATATTAAATATAACTCCGTTCTTATCAAGCTTTATAACACAACATCAGAACTTGAAAAACTTATCGGTAACGACCTTATCGAAACAGGCGGTGCTAAGTCGGCTATGTACTTCACAGAAGCATCGGAATCATTTGAAGATACCGTTGAAACGCTTAACGCAGTCGTTATTTTGATAATTGCATTTGCAGGTCTTCTTGCATTCGTCGTTCTCTACAACCTTACAAATATCAATATCGTTGAAAGAACGAGAGAAATTGCAACCATCAAAGTTCTCGGTTTCTATAACAACGAAGCAAATATGTACGTGTTCCGTGAAAATATAATTCTTTCCATCATCGGTGCATTCATAGGTTTGTTTGTAGGTATTATCCTGCACATGTTTATTATGGATGCCATAGCAATGGACGGTATTATGTTCGGCAACTACATAGCTCCCTCAAGTTACGTCTTTGCGTTCGTTCTTACACTCGTATTCTCGATGATAGTGAATTTCGCAATGACAAGAAGAATTAAAAACATTCCCATGGTTGAATCTCTTAAATCTGTAGAATAACAGCGCAAATAAGGAACGGATTTACGGTCCGTTCCTTATTTAAAATATATTATTAGAAACGAAAGGTATCAAATCAGCAGGTAAATATATGGATAGAAAATATTACCCTTTGACCCCTGCACAGACGATAATGTTTTACGCTCAGAAGTATTCACTTATGAAGTCGTCGAACACTATTTGTATTTCTTGTTTCTTTAAACGTGAGCTTAATAATGAGCTTTTAAAAAAAGCTTTTCTTGAAAGCTTCAGACGCTTCGAGTGTTTACAAGCAAGGTTTTATAAAAAGAGCAAGACTGAAGTAGTTCAGTACCTCGATAGCACGCCGCCTGACATCAAGTTCCTTGACTTTTCAGGCAAAACAGCGAAAGAACAGGATAAATACATCTCAAAGTTTGCGAAAAAGAATTATACCAAATTTGAAAAAAGAATGTTCGAAATAACCTTAGCTAAATCATTTGACGGTTATCCCGGACTGATATTCGCAGTAAGCCATGCTATTATGGACTCATATGCAATATTTACATTTTTTCACCACGTATACTGTATATATCAAGCTTATGAAAACAATACAGAATTACCAAAGCTTCCCGCTTCGTATATTACAGCGGTATTGAAAGACGTTGAGTACAAAAACTCTAATGCTCACGAAGCTGACAGTAAATACTGGACTGAATTTTTCTCAGAACCCGAACCCACTTATACTGATACGATAGGTTCGTCAGTTCTTGAAAATTTCAGAAAAAAGAAAAAAGATCCGAATATAAAATACGTTACACACCTCGATCTGCTTTCACTCGGCAAACACAGCTTGAATGTAATACCTGCCGAAAAAGCAAAACTTTTTTCGGATTATTGTTTAGAAAAAAGAATATCACTTCAATCGTTGTTTACATCAGCTTTATACATTTATTTAGCAAAGGTAAACAATGGAATTGATGATATCGTAATGAACGCCGTTAACTCACGCCGCGGTACTCTTTTGGAAAAGTCAAGCGGAGGAACAAGAGTTCACGTTCACAACGTCCGTATGAAAGTACCGATGGATGATACGTTCGCAAACTTTGCCGTCAGCACTTCGGACAATCTTATGACGATGTACAAGCATATGAACTTTAATCCGCTTGAAGCTATGGGATTACGCAGAAAATTGTACAATTTACCGGCAGGTGCAAGCTACGGACTTTCTGCTATTACAGTTCAAGCAGTCCTCTTCCCTGACGATTTTCCAGATTTCAGAGCAAAATGGCACAGTAACGGTGTTTCTACCAATCCTTTTTATCTTTCGGTAATGTATATGGATAAAAGTGGTGATCTGCACTGCTATTATGAGTACAGAAAGAAGTATTATACCGAAGAACTTATTAACTCGATACATAACTGTTTGATGAACATTATCGAAAAAGGCATTTCATCTGAAAATATAACAATTAAAGAGCTTATCACCGATGACTAAAATTAAGGAAAATATGATGAACAATTCAAAAAAATATTACGACTTACTTCCTTCTCAGCATCTTCTCTTTTACTGTCAAAAATTCTGTCTTGCGAAGTATGTAAATACTATCTGTACTTCATGTCTTTTGAAGATGGACCTTGATGAGGAGATGTTAAAAAAGGCAATAAAAACGGCTTACCAAAAACAGGAGTGTACAAGACTTCGAATAACAAAGAAAAACAAGAGCGTGTGTCAATATCTCGCAGATTATG
>JAZOSS010000095.1:0-12559 GCA_045657205.1 Eubacteriales bacterium | reverse complement strand
ATAAAAACCGTTAGAAGTCGATATGCTGTGCTGTACGTGTGATGATGAACCTTCAGAACTTGAGTTGGCAGACGTTATGCGGTTGTATTCTCCTTTGTCATACAGCGCATACTGTGTGAAAAGGGGCATACTTTTCATAAAACTGAGACAGAAGAAGTTTCTGTGATTGTTTTTTATAGACGCTTCTTTTTCCTGTGTATTGCTGAACTTACCTTTGGTTATGTAAGCATCAATGTCGGGATATTCGTCAAAAACGGAAAGGTCGGGTATCCATTTGTAGTTTGCGTAAACCGGATCGAATACCGTTACATCATATCCGTTTTTATCGAACGCAACGGGCATAACCTTAAGCGCTTCGTTGTGCTTTGACACAAGTGATTCGGAGTCGCGGCGGTTAAGCTCAACAGGGGTATATTCATAACCGCCAAGCAGTGCAGGGGATGCGAAATTCGTATATCCGCCAAAGGATATCGTGTTTTTGTAATACGTAAATCCCGAAAATTTTACTTTTAATTCGGGTTTTTCTTTAAACATATACGGAACGTACTGTCCCATTGCACGGTCGAGCATAATTACTACGACGTTCTTTCCGTTTTTGCTCAACTGAAAATCGGGAAAATTATCATTCTGCGCTGTTACTTCATTGACAGAAGAACGAATTGTTGTGACGTTTACCGCCGACATACCCGCCAAAGCTATCATTGCTGTGCAGAGAACCGTCGCCGTTGTTTTTCTGAATTTTATTATACAGAATACCGTGAGAACACATATTGCAATCACTATTATTACGTTCAGTATTTGCGAAAACGTTGAAAAAGAAACGCCGTTTTCGTATTGTAAGGTCGGGGAAATAACTCCGAGATCCGTACCGAAAAACATATAGTTGACAAGGGCAACTACGGAAAACGCACACATAACGCGCTCAAAAATAACTTTTCCCGAAGGACTTGCAAGCCAGTAGAATACACCCATCCAAACAAGGAAAAATCCGCCTGCCATACAAGCCGAGCTTACTATATACCATATCGGATCGTGAAAATGCGATACGTCGATATATTCCTGGGGAGATGAGGCAATAAACGCAGAGGGAATCAAAATACCGATAAGTACTGTTAAAAACAAACCGCCTGCGATAAAATATTTACGTTTCGGCTCTGTAGTTATGGGCTTTGGTGTAAACGGAATATTTGATTTTATCACGTGGAAAAGTATCGGCAGCTGCAACAGCGCGCCAAGGCACAAAAGCGGAACTTTTACCGTGCTTTCGGGGTCTGTAATTGCAAAAAACGAAACGATACATCCGATCCCGATAACGGATAAAGATATCCGCAGAATCTTTTGAGGATTTTTGAGCTTGTAAAAAATGTTCTTGAAAAGGGAAAACAGATTGTTCAAAGTCCAATAAAATACAAGACACGACGGGGATGTGTAAAGGAATACAAGGAAGAAAAGTGCCATTGCATAAAGTTGTATCTTCGTTTTTAAAGGAAATCCTTTAAGATATATTGCACTTGATATTATGTTGATCGCCGTCATAAGAACGGGCAAAAGATTTACCGTGAGCGAGCCGATAACTATAAGTCCGTCCGGTGCGCCAAGGTTTTTGATAGGACCGAAGGGAACACCGTCGAGAATGTCAAGTCCTGACAGAAATTGATATGCCGCCATAAAAAACGGTATCTCAAGCAAAAGTGAAACAGAACCGCTGAGTGCGTTTGTGGGTTTATAGTTGTTCTGTCTGTAATACGTTTGAAGTATCATCATTCTCTCATCACCGGAGAATGTTTTCTTGATATGTGCAACACCTTTTTGAAGCTTTGCTTCAATGTCACGCGTTCTTTCCTGCATAGCGTCGGCACGCTTATACAAAGGAAGCACGAGCACGTTCATAACAAGACTCAAAAAAATTATTGCAACGCCGGGGTTTCCGACGATGTCGTTTGCAACTTTGAAAATGATTTCAAATATAAGCTTTAAAGGGCCTAAAAATAATGTTTCAAGGATAGACCAAAATGACATATTATTCTTTTTGTCCTCCTTTTTCTGTTAATTCAGCGTATTTTTTAATGAGATAATCAGCGGTAAGCTCAGCACCCTTGCCGAAGTTTTCCCAAGTTTCCGCCTTAACGCACTTGCGCCCTTCGGCGTATGCGGGATCTGCTATGCAGTTGTCTATGACACTTTTAAGATCGTTCATATTTTCTTTCGTCAACTGACATCCGAGCTTCGGAAGTGCTCCGACAGTCCAAAGCGGTTTTTCAAGCCACCAGGCATCGTACGGACTGAGGTCAAAATCGGGGTCCGTATATATAACGGGTTTATCGTAAACAAGCGTAAAATCAAATATTACACCCGAAAAGTCCGATATCAGTATATCAGAACGTGACAATACGTTAAAATTGTCAGTATCTGAGTTCCATTCGAAATGTTCGTTTTCGGGATATTTTTTCATCAGTCGTTCGATCATTTCTTTTTCGGAAGTAAATGACTGAGGGTGCGGACGGACGATTATATGATATCCCGTATTTATAAGCACGTCAAGTATCTTTTCGCCGTATACACTCAATATAGCGCTTTTTCCCCATGAGGGAGCAAGCAACACCGTGCGCGGATGATCTTTCGGCGAGCCTTCTTTTTCAAGACGTTTTGCCATTTCATCCATATAAGGTATGCCGACTTTTACAAGCTCTTTTTCGGGAAGGTTACGAAGCTTTTCAAGCTGACGGATATCCTGCGCCTGATATTCTCCGGAAAGTAAAACCGCATCGTAGTAGTCGATACCGAACATTCTGTAAAGCGTTATTTCGCTTGCCGCGTGCGGTATATGTACGTAACAGTCAACGAGCTTTGATTTTTTCCACTGATAAACGTCAAGTCCGGGAGTCGTTGAAAGAACGATAGAAGCGTTCAAAAAGTTCAGCTTCATAAAAGCTTTGTTTTCAGAACCAATAAATTCCGCTTTTACGTGCGGATATGAACATTCAAGCGCTTTATCGTCATCAGACATCGTGAAATACTTAACATCAACACCGCGCAAGTCAAGCTCACGGCAGACAGGTTCAAATACCGACCAGTATCTTTTATTGTCTGAAAATATAACGATGGGTGTTTTTTTGTCATCCGTCTTCGTTTTGCCGCCGCTGAGTTTAAAGCGGAATTTTATAAAAAACATCCTTAACGAAAATATACTTGCACCGATGATGCCTATAAGTATGGTAAAAAGCATACTTCCCGTTCCCGGGTCAATATACAAAAACATAGTTATCTCCTGATTATGTTAGCGGAGTAATAACCGCTTTAGAGTGCGTTAAATTATTTGCTTTTTTTAAATATTTCTTTGAAATCTGCCGCTGCAAATATTCCGCATATAAGAACGATTGCCGTGCAACCGAGCTGAAGAACACTGATGGTGGGTACTTCAAGTTTAATTGCGGAAAGTATCATAGGTATTATTGCGATCCACGCACAGTACGTGACGTTAAGTGCCATAGCTTTTGAAGCACCTATCTGATAAATTGCCTTGTAGTAGAAAAGGTAAGATATCGTTGCAAAAAGTCCCGCTATGACTATCGCAGGGATAAGCCACTTTGTTTCGGGTGTGAAAAGATCTACTGTAAATCCCCAGCCCTTTATAAAAGGAAGGATAATAACAGCATAGGTAAGTGCCGACGTTGTCTGGCGTATCTGCAAAGCATATTCATCCTTGACTTCGGGGTCTGTAAGACATTTTGCAAGAATAACGGCTTCAATACCCCAACCGAAAGCACACATAGCCGCACCAATAATGCCGAGGGCGAAGTTCTGTATATCAAGCTCGGGTGAGTAGCTGAGTCCGTAAACGCCGAGAAGCGTGAATATAAGAAATACCCACTGATACCACTTCATTTTTTCCTTTAAGAAAATGTACGCAAGTATAGCACCGATAGCAGGGAAGACAGCACTTGCAACAGCACCGATGGAAGCACCCATATAAGTAAGTGCCATAACGTATCCGGTCATTCCGACAGGGCCGCCGATAAGGGCGGCAACGACTACCCATTTACCGCTTTTTGTCTTGACTAAAGCATTCCACACATTTTTTAAATTTCCTCTTACACCGTTGTAAGCAGTAGCCCATACAGCCGAGGAAGCATCGTGTATAAACGTGCTTATAAACGTAACGAACAGAAGCGACTGCATCGAGAATGCTTCCATTCCCGTAGCCAAAGTTAAAATATACGAGGCAACAGCCCAAGTTATTCCTGCAATAATTCCTGCAAACATATAATTATTTTCCTTTCAGTTCTTCGTACTGTTTTAAAAATCCTTTAAGACGTGTGTATCTCTGTTCTGCCCAATCCTCCATAGGCTTGCCGTCATAGGGAACTCTCGTCTTTGCCCAAAGCGTCCACAGATAATCGACGTAGATCTTGCTTGCAAGAAAATGTTTTTTATCTGTCGTCAACGGTGTTCTTCCGAGATATGATGTTAAAAGCATATCATCGTGACGCTCATCATATCCTGCTTCGATGGAAACGTCAGCAAGGTCCCACATTCCGTCGTTCATACCTGCATATTCCCAGTCTATCAGATACATACGGTCGTCACCGAGCACCCAGTTTTCACAAAGAGGATCGTTGTGGCAGGGAACTTTCTTAGCATTTACCGAGGAATCCGTTTCATTTTTTACAGCCATAACGAGCTTTTTTATTTCAGCATAATCATCGTACATCGGTACGTTATTGTCGTTTATTATTTTTTCGTAACCGCTTGCCATTTCAAAAACTTCAAAGGCAACGCCTGTATCTTCACCGCACGAATGTACCTTTTTGAATATATTCGCAACACGTTTGATGTTTATTTCTTCTTTCAGAGTTTCCGAGGACATCGTGACGGCGTTATTTATATAAACCGTAACCTTTGCTCCGTCATCTCCGAAATAAAGCATTTCGGCATCGACACCTATTTTGCAGGCAAGCTCCGTGCTTATCTTTTCATCCCCTCTGTTTATAAGCTCCTGCGTGCCTTCGCCCGGAATACGCACAACGTAGTCTTTGCTGTCAAGAGTCACCTTGTACGTTTTGTTGGTAAGACCGCCCATACGTGATATTTCACTGTAATTGTCATTGTTAAAAACTTTAAGCAAAAGCTTTTTGACTTCACAAATGTTTTCAAGTGCTTCTTTTTTCATAAGAGTGCGTTCTCCTTTAAGGTTTTTTCGCTGTAGGAATATAAGTATTGATTTCGACCGTAGGTAAATTCAAAGCCCGATGCTTCGTTTGTTTTGCCTTTATATGCGATGACGTTTACAATGTTGCTTTCTTTACATCCAAGTTTTTCCGCGATACTCTTTAAAATAGCGGACCGCGTGTTTTCAACATAGCTTTCGTCAAAGCAACGAAGCTCGTCCAGTGTGTCGAATTCAAAAATAACTCCATTTTCGTATTTTCGTATCTTCATTTCAAGCTCGTCGATGTGTTCGATATAAATGCTTTCCCACAAAAGATCTGCCGTTTTCGGATCGTCGTATTCACTTACGAGAATGTCGAGAAATTTTTTGCTGAATTCCTCGCTCCAGAAAACGTGTCCGAGCATATACCAGGCATCCTCACCGCCGACAGTTACATTTGTAATAACACCGTCTTTGTCATATTCCATACACCATTCTTTTGTCTTTCCGTCAGCATATACAGCGGCATAGTAACATTCAGATACTTCCTTTTCAAAAGGATTTTCGGAAAAATAATTATCGGCAGAACAGATGTAAGAGTTTTTCAGAATATCCTTTACAGCATATATACTTGCGTTGTTGTTTCTTGTAAGATAGTCGGCATTATGTATAAGCTTTACACCGAATTTTTCTTCAAGATATCCGAACATTTCAGCCTTGTATCCCGTTACGATATATATATCGTTTATTCCTGCTTCTTTAAGCTGGCGTATCTGTCTTTCTACAAGGATCTCGCCTTTTACTGTTATAAGAGCTTTCGGTAATTCGTAAGAAAGCGGAGCGAATCTGCTTGAAGTTCCTGCCGCCATTATAACGGCATTATCTGCAACGTACATTAAACCCCCATAATATAATAAATACTTTAATAATTCGACTAACCGCTATTGTATCACAAACGACAGCTATTGTCAATGTTTTTAAAGAAACTAATACAACGAAAGAAAGCGAAGAATGACTCTCCGCTTCCGTATTTGATACTTTGTTTTGTATATTTATTTTCTTCCTTTCGACTTGTATCGGATGTACAAAACGATACATTCGGTAAACGACACCGCAAATATCAAAATGGACACGAATTTAAGCACCAAAACAGATGAAACATCTTTAAGCTCTGCTGCTTCAGGGAATAATGGATCAATATATACAGGTAAGCTCATACCGCTTTTCAGTGCTGATGAATACGGAATTTGCGAAGAATATTTCTCGTTTTCATACGTATACTTTGCAAAAGTCCCTTCGTTTGTTATTTCTACCGATGCCAAAACAGGAACCTTTGATTCAAATTTGCCGTCTATATATGCCGATACGACGAATGATGATAAGAAAACAAGAACCGATAAAACAGCGATGATCAGAAAAAAAGTGAAATATTTGTGTTTGAACATATATCCTCCGAAAGATAAAAATTTAACGCTTGGTATTTTATTGTTAAATATAATGTGTTATAATTCCCATAATTGAAAGATAAGGAATTTTATTTATGAAAAAACTTTTTAAAATCACAAGTCTTGCCATTGCTGCTGCTATGGCACTTTCGTTTGCTTCCTGCGGTGAAAATAGCGAAAATGACAGTACCGCACAAAATACAGATGCAGTAACGGAAGCTCCGTATCCGTCACCCGATTATTCATCGTATCCCGATGTTATGAAAATAAACGGTAAAAACGTCACGTACGAAGAATACAGATATTATTTTCTCAACGTAAAATATATGTTTGACAGAGGGGACGGCGAATTCTGGAAGGATCATTCCTACGATGAAGAAATAAAGACCGAAGCACTTGCCTATATCAAACGTCAGTACGCAGTAGAAGCTCTTGCAAAGCAGTACGAAATTGCACTCACAGATGAAGATTATAAGGCGCTTGACGAAACTATAGAAGTAAACAAGAAGCAGTTTGATTCGATAAACAAATATAACGAATATCTCGATTATCTTAACCTCACCGACAGATCAAATTACCGCTTGGCAGAGGTTTATACACTCGAAACAAAGCTTTACGAGTATCTTACCTCCGAAAGCTCTGACCGCGTAATACACGGCGAAAAAACACTTGTAAACGATTTTATCGACAATTACGTATACTGTGCCGATTGGATAGTGCTTTATAACGATTACGGTGATGACGTAAACGAAAATAAGACTCTTGCAGACCGTATCAAAACACAGCTTGACGGCGGTGCTGATTTTACAGAGCTTAAAATAACATACAGCGAAGACACGAGAACGAATGTCACAAAAGCACCTCAGTATCTGATGGAACTTCCTTATGACCGCTATATAGAAAAAACGATACTCACCCTTGAAGAGGGAAAAACGAGTGATGTAATAGAGCTTCCTTACGGATATGCTGTCGTGAGACGGTGCGAAAATGATAAAAAATACATAGAAGAAAACTTCGATTCCGTATTCGTTCCTTATTACGAGGAATCAATGTTTGAAATTATGCTTGATAATGCAGAAAAAGGTTTGACCGTGGAGTATCTGGAAGGGTACGAAAATCTTACCGTTTCGACTCTTCGATAAGAGTTTTTAACCGTTCGATATAACGGTCTTCACATCTGAAAAAGCAATCAGCAAGAAGACCTACCGACTCTCTTTTCTTGTTGATATACGTAATTTCACCGAAGCACTCTTCGGCAAAGCCGCTGTCCATCACGTTTGCGACAGCGGCACTTTCGTTTCTGCTTATATATCCGAGCTTTATTCCTTTTTGATTGTATACGGCAACTGCCATACGGTCGTATTCGTTGAACGGCTCACGCTTGAAAAACACTGTATCCTTGTGTCGGCAAGCCTTAGCACCTTCTTTTATGTTATCCGTGTAATATGAGCCTGTTATCATGGCTTGGCACAGATAATGCAAACGGACTATAGGTTTGTCTTTCGTCATAAATACTTCCTCAAATACTGTCCTGTGTATGATGACGGATCGTTTGCAACTTCCTCGGGCGTACCTTGTGCTATTATCGTGCCGCCGCCGTCACCGCCTTCGGGACCGAGATCGATTATATGGTCCGCTGTTTTTATAAGGTCGAGATTGTGTTCGATAACGATAATGGAGTTACCTGCATCCGTAAGACGCTGAAGCACCTCTATAAGTTTTTTGACGTCATCTGTGTGAAGTCCCGTCGTCGGCTCGTCAAGCACGTATACAGTCTTTCCCGTTGCGCGTTTTGAAAGCTCGGTGGAAAGCTTGACGCGCTGTGCTTCACCTCCTGAAAGGGTGGTGGATGACTGACCTATCTTTATATAACCGAGTCCGACGTCGTAAAGCGTTTGAAGCTTCTTTTGTATCTTCGGCAGAGAAGAGAAGAAGTCAAGTCCTTCTTCAACAGTCATTTCAAGCACTTCGTAAATGTTTTTGCCTTTGTATCTTACTTCAAGAGTATCAGCGTTATATCTCTTACCCTTGCACGCGTCGCACGGTACGTAGATGTCGGGTAAAAAGTGCATTTCAATACACTTAACGCCGTCACCTTCGCACATTTCACAGCGGCCGCCTTTTACGTTGAAGGAAAACCTTCCCGAAGAATATCCCCTTAACTTTGCATCGGGAGTTTTTGCAAAAAGCTCACGTATATCTGTGAAAAGTCCCGTGTAGGTTGCCGGGTTAGATCTCGGTGTTCTTCCTATCGGGCTTTGGTCGATGACGATTATTTTATCGAGATTTTCAATGCCTTCGATCCTGTCGTGCTTGCCGGGGGAAGTGTTTGCACCGTTAAGGTCGTGCAAAAGCTTTTCTGATAAAATATTGTTGATAAGCGATGATTTTCCCGACCCCGATACACCTGTGACACACACGAATTTACCGAGCGGGATCTTTACGTCAACATTTTTAAGATTGTTAGCACGTGCGCCGTAAATTGATATGAATTTGCCGTTACCGCTTCTGCGTTTTTCGGGTACGGGTATCTTTTTTCTGCCCGAAAGGTAGTCACCTGTAAGGGATTTTTTGTTCTTTTTTATTTCTTCGGGAGTTCCGCAGGCAACGACGGTTCCGCCGTGTATACCTGCACCGGGACCGATATCCACGATATAATCGCATTCGTTCATCGTTTCTTCGTCGTGTTCGACAACGATGAGAGTGTTCTGTGCATCACGCAGTTTTTTAAGCGTGTTTATAAGCTTTTGATTGTCACGCTGATGAAGACCTATACTCGGTTCGTCGAGGATGTACATAACGCCCATAAGAGATGAGCCTATCTGTGTTGCAAGTCTTATTCTCTGTGCTTCACCGCCCGAAAGCGTTCCCGCGTTGCGGGCAAGCGTAAGATAATTAAGTCCGACACTTGAAAGAAAACCGAGTCTTGCTTTTATCTCTTTGATTATTTCCCCGGCAATAGCCCATTGGGTTTCCGAAAACTGTATGTTTTCGAAGAATGAAAGACTGTCGTTTACGGAAAGACAGCACACCTCGTGTATGTTGAGTCCTCCGACGGTAACTGCAAGTATTCCGTCCTTCAGTCGGCTTCCGTGACAAAGGGCACATTCAATATTTTCAACGAACTGCTCGTAATATTCACCGCCTGACATTCTCATTCTTGCTTCCATAGTCGGTATAATACCGTGAAATGCAACGGGTTTGTCGTGCCTTACGCCTTCGTAATATCTTACGATGTCGTACTTTTTGTTTCCCGTACCGTAAAGCAAAGCCTTCATTGCGGCTTTTGAATAATCCTTTATCGGTGTGTCGAGAGTGAATCCGAAATCTTCTCCGACAGCGGCAAATAATGGTCCGGACCATGAATCCTCGTCCATACTTTTGAATCCGTTTACCGCAACGGCACCGCCGCGCAAAGATAAAGATCTGTCTGGAATCACCTTGTCGGGTGATATTTTCTGCATATTACCAAGACCGTCGCACGCCTCACACGCACCCATAGGATTGTTAAAAGAAAATATTCTCGGTTCAAGCTCGGGATAGCTTATGTTGTGCTCTTCGCAGGCAAAATTGAGAGAAAAAGAGTATTCTTTGTCTTCGCTCACGTCCTGAATAATAAGACTTCCTCCCGAAAGCTTCAAGGCACATTCGACAGAATCCGAAAGCCTCGTTCTTATATCGGGCTTCATTATAAGTCTGTCTATTACTATTTCGATCGAGTGCTTCAGATTTTTGTCAAGTGCTATATTTTCGGTAAGCTCGTATATGCTTCCGTCAACTCTTACTCTTGAATAACCGCCTTTTTTGGCATCTTCAAAGACTTTTTCGTGCATACCCTTTTTGTCTTTGACCACGGGGGAGAGGATCACGAATTTAGTCCTTTCGGGGAGCTGTAATATTCTGTCGATTATATTTTCTGTGCTCGTCTTGCACAGCTCCTTGCCGCACACAGGACAGTGAGGAGTACCGACTCTTGCAAAAAGCAAGCGCAGATAATCGTATATTTCCGTAACGGTGCCCACAGTTGAACGTGGGTTTTTTGACGTTGTTTTCTGATCTATTGAAATGGCGGGGGAAAGACCTTCTATAAAATCAAGATCGGGTTTTTCCATTTGCCCCAAAAACTGTCTTGCGTATGATGAAAGGGACTCAACGAACCGTCTGTGACCTTCTGCGTACAGGGTGTCAAACGCAAGAGAAGATTTTCCCGAACCCGAAACGCCCGTTAAAACGACGAATTTATCCCTCGGTATTTTTATATCAATATTTTTAAGATTGTGTACACGTACACCTTTTGCTTCAATATATTTTTCGGACATATGAATTTTATTCTACCTTTTGAATTCTTTTATCATATCACGCAGCCTTGCAGCATCCTCGAACCGCAATTCTTTTGCTGCAAGCTTCATTTGCTGCGTTAGCTTTTCTATTTCTTCTTCTATCTGCTTTTGTGAAAGCTTCTTTGCTTTTTTCTCCGGTGTCTTATCCTTTGCACGTATTTCTATAACGTCACGTATAGATTTTTTGACGGATTTCGGCACGATACCGTGCTCTTTGTTGTAATTGCTCTGTATCGTTCTTCTTCTTTCCGTTTCGGATACCGCATTTCTTATTGAGTTCGTTTCTTTGTCGGCGTACATTATTACCGTTCCGTCAACGTGGCGCGCGGCACGTCCTATCGTCTGAATAAGCGATACTTCCGAACGCAGGAAGCCTTCCTTGTCTGCATCGAGAATGGCAACAAGAGATACCTCGGGCATATCAAGCCCCTCTCGCAAAAGGTTGATACCGACGAGAACGTCGAACACACCCAATCGCAGATCACGTATTATTTCGTTTCGTTCCATCGTTTCCACCTCGTGGTGGATGTATCTTACGGCAATACCTGCGTTTTCGATAAATTCAGTCAGATCTTCTGCCATTTTCGTCGTAAGCGTCGTTACAAGCGTACGCTCTTTTCTTTTTACACGCTGACGTATTTCACCGATAAGATCGTCTACCTGACCTGCAACGGGACGGATAATGATCTTCGGGTCGCAAAGTCCCGTGGGGCGTATAATTTGCTCGACCGTTTGCAAAGAACGCTCCTTTTCGTATTTACCGGGCGTTGCACTTACAAATATCACGTTGTTTATCTTTGATTCAAATTCCTCGAATTTCAAAGGACGGTTGTCGTACGCAGAGGGAAGTCGGAAACCGAAATCTATAAGATTTTTCTTTCTTGCTTCGTCCCCTCCGCTCATTCCCGCTACCTGCGGTAACGTGACGTGTGATTCATCAACGAACATCAGATAGTCGTCGGGAAAGTAGTCAAGCAGACAAAACGGAGTCGATCCCGGTTCACGTCCCGAAAAAATACGGGAATAGTTTTCAACACCCGAACAGTAACCGACCTCTTTTATCATTTCCAGGTCGTATTTCGTTCTTTCTTCTATGCGCTGAGCTTCTATCAGCTTACCCTGTGCTTTGAAAAATTCAACCCTTTGGAGCATTTCGTCGTATATTTGCGAAAGTGCCCCCAAACGCTTTTCATCCGATACGGCGTAGTGCGATGCAGGATATATTGCGGCGTAGGTGAGATATTCAAGCACCTCGCCCGTTATTACGTTTACCGTCGAAACACGGTCGATCTCGTCACCGAAAAATTCGACTTTTATTGCTTTTTCACCCGAGTTTGCAGGTAAAACGTCAACTGTGTCACCGCGTACTCTGAATTTATCACGCGTAAGACTTATATCGTTTCTTTCGTAGTTGATGGCAAGAAGCTTTGAAATAAATTCATTTCTGTCCATTACCATTCCGGGACGTACGGCAAGAACGAGACTTTCGTATTCAGCAGGATCACCGAGTGAGTAAATACACGAAACACTCGAAACGATTATAACGTCACGGCGTTCAAAAAGAGACGAGGTTGCGGAATGTCGAAGGCGGTCTATATCGTCGTTTATCGAGGAGTCCTTCTCTA
>JAZOSS010000094.1:0-5824 GCA_045657205.1 Eubacteriales bacterium | reverse complement strand
GCTATGTTCGGTGCAGATGCAAACTGGGGCCGTGTGCTGTGTGCTATCGGTTACAGCGGCGAAGCTGTTGACGTCGATAAGACGGACGTATATTTTGCTTCACGCAAGGGCGAAATAACGGTATGCCAAAGCGGTTCGGGCGTTCCGTTTGATGAAGACAAAGCAAAGCTAATTCTTTCGGAAGACGAGATACAGATCTATATATGTCTTAATATGGGACGTGATACAGCCACCGCCTGGGGTTGCGATTTAACGTACGATTACGTTAAAATAAACGGAGATTACAGAACATAATGGAAATAAACAACTCTCAAAGGGCAGAGGTGCTTATAACAGCCCTGCCCTACATAAAAGAATACTGCGGTAAGACGGTCGTAATAAAATACGGCGGAAATGCAATGATAAACGAAGAACTGAAAAGTGCCGTAATGGGCGATATCGTTCTTCTGTCTTTGATAGGCGTCCGTGTCGTGCTCGTGCACGGCGGCGGTCCCGAGATCACCGAAACACTGACTAAAATGGGCATCGAAAGCAAATTTATAAACGGTTTGCGCGTAACGGATGCCGAAACGGCTCAGGTCGTCCAGATGGTCCTTTCGGGCAAGATAAACAAAAATCTCGTAAATATGCTTGAAAACACGGGCGGTAAGGCTGTAGGGCTTTCCGGTGTTGACGGTCATATGCTCGAAGCGCGCCCCGTATCGGAAGAGCTCGGATTTGCAGGCGAGATAATAAAAGTAAATACAGATCCTATACAAGACGTGCTCGACAAAGGCTACATCCCCGTAATTTCAACGGTCGGATGCGACAATTCGGGTAACGTATACAACATAAACGCTGACACGGCGGCATCGAAAATAGCCTCGGCTCTCGGTGCGGCAAGCCTTATTTCAATGACGAATATCTGCGGTATTTTAAGAGATCAGAACGATCCTTCCTCCCTTATTCAGGTAATAAAGGCAAAGGACGCAGACAAGCTTTACGAAGAAGGCATCGTATCGGGCGGTATGATACCCAAGGTACAGTGCTGTGTTGACGCTATAAACAGCGGTGTCAAGAAAGTATTTATAATAGACGGAAGAATACCGCATTCAATAATCATCGAAATGCTCACCGACGAAGGTGCAGGAACGATGTTCGTATAAAACAAGAGGTCACAATGAACGTACAAGAAAACGATAAAAAATATATTGCCCCGACGTACGGCAGATTTCCCGTCGTTTTTGATCACGCAAAGGGCAGTACCGTTTACGATACGGATAACAAACAATATATTGATATGGGTGCAGGCATCGCAACGACCGTATTCGGTCATTGCGATGATGAGTACGTTAAAGCCGTTACAGAACAGCTTAACAAGTACGCACACGCATCAAACCTTTACTATACCGCTCCGCAGGTAAAGCTTGCCGAGCTTATTTGCGAAAAGACCGGAATGAAAAAAGTATTTTTCGCAAACTCGGGTGCCGAAGCAAACGAAGGTATGATAAAGGCGGCGAGAAAATATTCGTTTGACAAATACGGCGAAGGCAGAAACAAAATAATAACGCTCAAAAATTCCTTCCACGGAAGAACGGTGACAACGCTTTCCGCAACGGGACAGGACGTTTTCCACAACTACTTTTTCCCTTTCACCGAGGGCTTTGACTTTGCACCCGCAAACGATATTGAAGGCACGAAACAGCTTATAACAGATGACGTTTGTGCCGTTATGGTTGAGCTTGTGCAAGGCGAAGGCGGTGTTTTACCGCTTGAAAAAGAATACGTTGACGAGATCTGCAAGATATGCGCTGAGCGTGATATCCTTTTCTGCGTTGACGAGGTACAAACGGGCAACGGCAGATGCGGTGCCCTTTACGCATATATGCGCTACGGTATAAAACCCGATATAATTTCAACTGCAAAGGGTCTCGGCGGCGGTCTTCCGATAGGTGCTGTCATAATGGGCGAAAAAGTTGAAAACACACTCGGAGTGTCAACACACGGCTCGACATTCGGCGGAAATCCCGTATGTGCGGCAGGTGCTTACAACGTGCTTTCAAGAATTGACGACGAGCTTCTTTCCTCCGTAGAGAAAAAGAGCGAATACATCGTAAGCCGTCTTAAGGCTTGCAAAAACACGGTATCGGTAAGCGGTCTTGGTCTTTTGATAGGCGTTAAAACGACGAAAGACTCAAAAGAGCTTGTAAACGACTGTATAAAAGACGGTGTTTTACCTCTTACAGCAAAGGACAAGCTGCGCCTTACTCCTCCTTTGAATATTTCATTTGAAGAGCTTGAAAAGGCACTTGACGTAATCTGTGCTAACATTGACAAATAAATCCACTATAAAGGAAAAAAATAAATATGAAACACTTATTGAAGCTTTCCGATCTTTCGGAATCGGAAATTACTCAAATACTCGATCTTGCCGATAAGCTCAAGTACGAGCAGAAGAACGGTATTTCCCACAAGCTTCTTGCCGACAAAACGCTCGGTATGATCTTCCGCAAATCCTCCACAAGAACGAGAGTTTCTTTCGAGGTCGGTATGTACCAGCTCGGCGGTCAGGGACTGTTCCTTTCATCAAACGATCTGCAGATCGGACGCGGTGAGGACACAGCCGACACCATCCGCGTTCTTTCAAGATATCTTGACGGTATCATGATAAGAACATTCGATCAGCAGGAAGTTGAAGATATGGCAAAATTCGGTTCAATACCGATAATAAACGGTCTTACCGACTACGCACACCCCTGCCAGGTGCTTGCAGATCTTATGACGATAAGAGAATACAAAAAAGACCTCAAGGGTAAAAAGCTGACGTTCATCGGTGACGGTAACAATATGGCAAACTCTCTCATCGTAGGCGGTATCAAGTGCGGTATGGAAGTGGCTATCGCCTGTCCCGAAGAGTACAAACCCGATGCGGATATAATCAAATGGGCAGAAGCAAACGGTAAATTCACCTGCACGCCCGATATTATGAAAGCTGCTGACGGCGCCGACGTTCTTTATACGGACGTATGGGCATCAATGGGTCAGGAAGGTGAAGCTGCAAAACGCCGTGTAGCGTTTGAAGGCTATCAGATAAACAAAACGGTCTACGGTGCGGCAAACGAAGGTGCTATGATACTCCACTGCCTGCCCGCGCACAAAGGCGAAGAGATCATGGGCGATGTATTTGAAGAGCACGCGAATGAGATATTTGACGAGGCTGAAAACCGCCTGCACGCACAGAAAGCCGTTATGGTCTTACTTATGCAATAATATGCCGAAAGGATATTAAAATATATGAAAAAAGGTTATCTTGCTCTTGAAAACGGCAAAATCTTTGAAGGTTATTTCGTAACTTCAAATGAAAAAGCCGCCGGCGAAGCCGTATTTACAACAGGCGTTGTCGGTTATAACAACACCCTCGGTGATCCTTGCAATATAGGACAGATCGTGGTACAGACGTTCCCGCTCATCGGTGCCTGCGGAATCATACCCGGAATGAACGACAGCAAAGTGTATCCGTCTGCATACGTTACGATGGAAATAGTTGAAGATCCTTCAAACCACAACTGCGAAGGCAAGCTTTCTGATTATCTGAACAATGCAGGTACTTGCTGTCTTTGCGGTGTTGACACACGTGAAATAACAAGAACGCTCCGTGATGAAGGAGCGATGACGGCAGGTATTGCAGATACTGCCGACGAAGCCCTGGCTTTGGCTAAAGCCTTCAAAACCTCCTCAAAGGTAGGTACAACATACGAAGGTGAAGAAATAAAAGAGGTAAAAGCAAAAGCTCCTCAGCATAACGTTGCTCTTATAAACTACGGCTCCGTACGCGACGTAGCGGAACGCCTCGTTGACAGACGCTGTAATGTAACAGTGTTCCCGTACAACACAAAGGCATCCGAAATACTCGGCGGTGAGTTTGACGGCATTATGCTTTCCGACGGTCCCGGCGACCCTGCCGACTACACCGAACAAACAGAACAGATAAAAGCACTTATCGGTAAAAAGCCGATATTCGCCTGCGGACTCGGTCATCAGCTTCTGGCTCTGGCTAACGGTGCAAAAACAGCCCCCCTCAAGACAGGTCACAGAGGTGCAAACCTCCCCGTACGCGATCTTGACGGTGAAAAAACGTACATTACGTGTCAGAATCACGGCTACACGGTATTGGCAGACACTCTTTCTGAGGACAAAGGCACGGTATCGTTTATAAACGCAAACGATAAGGACGTTGAAGGTATAACGTATACGGCTCATCCTTCCTTCTCTGTACAGTTCATACCGCAGGATAATTCAGCACCTGCCGATACAGCGTTCGTATACGACAGATTCGTTTCAATGCTCGGAAATAAATGACGGAGGAATAAATTATGCCAAAAGATTTAAGTATTAAAAAAGTTCTTGTAATAGGCTCAGGTCCTATCGTCATCGGTCAGGCGGCGGAATTTGACTACGCAGGCGCACAGGCGTGCCGCGTGCTCAAATCAGAAGGTATCGAAGCAGTTCTTGTAAACTGCAACCCCGCAACTATAATGACGGATTTCTCAATGGCAAACGAGATATATCTCGAACCGCTTAACACGGAAACGATAAAGAGAATAATTCTCAAAGAAAAGCCCGACAGTTTGCTTGCAGGTCTTGGCGGACAGACAGGTCTTACCATTGCTATGCAGCTTTATAAGGAAGGATTTTTGCAAAAGCACAATATCCGCCTTATAGGTACGAACGCCGATGCGATAATCCGCGCAGAGGACAGACAGCGCTTCAAGGATACAATGGATGAGATCAATCAGCCGTGTATTCCTTCCGATACGACACACGACGTTGAAGAAGCTGTTGAAATAGCAAACAAGATCGGTTATCCCGTTATCGTGCGTCCCGCATTTACGCTCGGCGGTGCAGGCGGCGGCGTTGCTTACGACGAAGAACAGCTCAGAACAACGGCAGGTACGGGACTTAATATGTCACCTATCCACCAGATACTCGTTGAAAAATACATCTTCGGCTACAAAGAAGTCGAATTTGAAGTTATGCGTGACGGTGCAGGTAACGTTATCACCGTATGTTCGATGGAAAACGTCGATCCCGTCGGTGTACACACGGGTGACAGTATCGTTGTTGCTCCCGCTCTTACTCTTACTGATAAAGAATACACGATGCTCAGCACGGCGGCGCTGAACATTATAGCGGCTCTTAAAATCGAAGGCGGCTGTAACTGTCAGTTCGCGCTTGATCCGTACAGCGATAACTATTTCGTAATTGAGGTAAACCCCAGAGTTTCCCGTTCATCAGCTCTTGCAAGTAAAGCAACAGGTTATCCTATTGCAAAGGTAACGTCGAAGATCGCTCTCGGCTATACACTTGATGAAATTCAGAACGACGTTACGGGAATCACGTGTGCTTGCTTTGAGCCGACGGTTGACTACGTAGTTCTCAAAATGCCCAAGTGGCCCTTCGATAAATTCCCCTACGCTTCACGCAAGCTCGGAACACAGATGAAGGCAACGGGCGAGGTCATGGCTATAGGTGACAGCTTTGAGTCTGCACTTATGAAGGCTGTAAGAGGCGCTGAGCTTTCACTCGACACTCTCCATATGCCTGCACTTGACGACTGCGAAGATATCAAAGCAAAGCTTCACGATATCGACGACGTCAGAATATTTGCCGTATACGAAGCACTCCGCAGAGGCGTATCGGTAGATGAAATAAACGAAATAACAAAGATCGACAAGTTCTTTATAAATAAAATAAAGAAGCTTGCCGAATATGAAAAGAGCATAGCAAACGCCCCCGCGCTCGATTCCGAGCTTTATATGCAGGGTAAGCGTCTTGGATATACCGA
>JAZOSS010000093.1:0-4526 GCA_045657205.1 Eubacteriales bacterium | reverse complement strand
CCCTTTGCCTGACATTCCTTTATCTGCTCGATTATCGCCTTGAATTTCATATCCATCGTTTTGTAAACGACGTCGTTTTGGTCTTTTCTTATCATGGGGCGGTTCGTCGGTATTTCAACGACGTCAAGGTTGTATATTTCACGGAACTCGTCGTCCTCGGTAAGTGCCGTACCCGTCATACCGGAAAGCTTGTCGTACATACGGAAAAGGTTCTGGAAGGTGATGGTCGCAAGCGTTTTCGATTCCTTTTCGACGGTTACGCCCTCTTTTGCTTCTATTGCCTGGTGAAGTCCGTCGGAGTATCTTCTGCCGTACATAAGACGGCCCGTGAACGTGTCAACGATTATAACTTCACCGTCGCGTACGACGTAATCTTCGTCGATGTGCATACTTCCGTGAGCCTTAATTGCCTGGTTTATGTGGTGTGCAAGCTCGGAGTTTTCGGGGTCGGAAAGGTTTTCGATGCCGAAGAATTTTTCAGCCTTTTCAACACCTGCTTTAGCCAAAACGGACGTTTTCGCCTTTTCGTCTATGATGTAGTCGAATCCTGCCGTCTTTTCGTCCATATCCTCTTTTGAGTCGATCTCTTTTATCTTATAAGGGCGCAGACCGCGGGCGAATTTGTCGGCTTTTTCGTATATGTCGGTCGGCTTTGAGCCTTGACCCGATATGATAAGAGGCGTTCTTGCTTCGTCAATGAGGATGGAGTCAACCTCGTCAACGATGGCAAATGCGTGGCCTCTTTGCACCATATGCTCTTTGTAGATGACCATATTGTCACGCAGGTAGTCAAATCCGAACTCGTTGTTCGTACCGTAGGTGATGTCACACGCATACGCGGCACGCTTTTCGGCATTCTTTCCGCCGGGGATGATAAGACCGCAGGAAAGACCGAGGAAGTTGTAAACTCTTCCCATTTCCTCACAGTCACGCGTTGCAAGGTAGTCGTTTACGGTGATTACGTGAACGCCCTTGCCCGACAAAGCGTTAAGATACGCAGGAAGCGTTGCCACGAGCGTTTTACCTTCACCCGTTTTCATTTCCGCAATTCTTCCCTGGTGTATGATGATACCGCCTATGAGCTGTACTCTGAAGGGACGTTTGCCGAGCACACGCCAGTCGGCTTCTCTTGCCGTTGCAAACGCTTCGGGCAGAATGTCGTCAAGCGTTTCGCCTGCGGCAAGACGGTCCTTGAGTATCTGCGTCATTTTCTTCAGCTCTTCGTCGGTCTTGTTTTTGAATTCATCTTCAAGTGCCTCGATCTTGTTTACGAGAGGCATTATTTTTTTGATCTGCTTTTCGCTGTAAGTGCCGAAAAGTTTTTGCATTATTCCCATTGTAATTCTCCTCGGGTTGTTATTATATAATATTATTCCTTATTAATAGATTTATGGCTGTGCAGGATCATATTTTCATTATATATTATTTTATTATTCAAAGTGGGTGTATTTTGTAAATTTTGTTTACCGTGTGTTTCCCCTGTAAAAAAACAAGTTTTTCTACAGAGAAGGCAGAGTGTAATTTTAAAATATTACGCTGATTGATATTATAATTGTTAATTTAGCAATCACTTCGAACACCTCATCCACCGCGTTGCGGTCCCCCTTCTCCCACTGGAGAAGGCAAGGTTCAGCTAAATTTATAGATATCACGGACACCTCATCCGCCGCAAAGCGGTGATATTAAATGGAGTTACATCCGTTTTTTGAAATTTTTCATAAATTCAGAGCTTGTTTCGATAATTACAGCACATGGTCTTGGATCTTCGTAAAAGATGACGTATTTTTCTTTCGGTACAAGGCTTTGAACTCTTTTGTATATTCTGTATTTTTTCGTTTTCAACAGCTTTTTTGCCTCTTTATACGTCATTATTTCATCGCAAAGAGATAAAGAAAGGTCGAAAATGACGGTTTCCTTCTTTCCCGTTTTTCTTATCACGTAAAACAGTCCGCCGTCGGTTTTATAAATGTATTCCGTAAGGCAAAATCTGAAAAACACCTGAAAAGAAAATATAAGAAAGAATGCGGCAAAGACCGTAAAATAAAGAGAATATTCGGTGTGCAGTGAAAAATACGAGCATATTGACGATATCAAAAGAAGCAAAAACGAAAGCGTGCAGGCAAAACCTCTGTGCAAAGGCGGAATGTAAATATTATTGTTCATCGCCGTTTATTTCTTTAAGCTCGTCTGCGTAGGCTGTGTCGAACAGCTCTTTTGCACGGAGAAAGCTTTGTGTTATATAAAGATAACCCATAAGCGTTTCAAAGCCCGTTGCACGTCTGTAATCACCGACGCTTGCGCTTTTCGGGTGTCCCCCGTGCATATTGCGCCCGCGCTTGAATACGTCCGTTTCTTCTTCAGTTAAAACGGGGAGTATCTTTTCAACGCATTCGCTTTGCTTTGACGCCGTCACGAAGGAGCGTGACAGCTTATTAAGCTTTCCTGCATTTGATATACCCGTTTTTATGAGATATTCTCTTACCATAAGCTCAATTACGGCATCGCCGTAATACGCTAAGGCAGACGGTGCGGGAAGATTTATTTTATCCATTAAGTTTTTCCTTTACGGCATCGTTTATTTTTTTACGCAAATTAAGTATGTAGTCGGGTGACATGGGATAATCCTTGAAGGTAAGAGGCTTTTCAAGGTCTTCTTCGATAAGCTTCAGCACCGCGTCGCGTCCTATGTAGCTTTCGGCGAGCTTCAAAGCGCGGATATCCTGAAGCGCATCGTAAAATACGCAAAGGCGGAGGGACTCGTACGCCGTGCCGTTCTGTGCGGGATACACCGAGTAGGTATCCCCTGCAGGCACCCAGTCGTCACCGTCTGTAAATACGTACGGGTTCAGTATATCGCTTGATCCGCAGTTGTTGTAGAAGTTGTAGCCCCAGTGTAAAAATCCCGAAATGTTGTATTTGTACATCTGTATACCGATTATTCTCGTACGGCTTGACGGCATACAGATAAATCTGTTAGATACGGCGTTATACTGTGCGCTGCAGTAGTACACCCACAGGTCCTTTATACCCGCTTCGACAAACGGCTCTGCGTGGTCTGTTGACGGAATGGGGTTGTCTATTATTCCGCTTTTGTAAAATTCAAAGTCGGAAAGTGCATCAACTACCCTTACGTCGGATAAAAGATCGGAAATTCCGTCTTTTGCCGCTTTGTATTTTTCGTAAACGTCTTTGTTCGGCTCGTCGGAAATGTGGAAAAGTGCTGTTTTGAGTATTCCGAGGGAGTTCATTTTTTCTTTAAGCGCAGGTATCAAGGCACGCAAGAACGTGCGGTATTCATCACTGCAGGAGTCCGTATCCCAGCCGAATATCTTCTTGTATTCACCGTTTTCGTACGCCATTACCTTCGGTGCGTGTGCCGCACCCCATTGGGTGAAAAAGGGTGATATCTCGAAGCGTTCCGTTCCGCACTCACGGCATATCTTTACGAATTTTTCAAATAAGGAAAAGTCAAATTTATATGCGTTTCCGTCCTTTTCTATACGTACGAGCTGGGCTGTGAGTCTGTCCACACCGGGGAAGGTATCAAACGCAGGAGTCAAAACGGGTGTAAGCAGTGTATTTATACCGTTTTTGACGGCTGTCTTTACGTAGTTTTTCAGTATTTCAAAATATTTTTCGGAGAATATCTCCTCGTTGTAGTAGTATGACAGCGCATCGTAGTGAAACCACTGCGTAAACGACGTTTCCTGCTTCGGAAGCTCACTGTCGATTATTTCAAGGGTAAATTCGGCACGGCATACTGCCTCGTCACCCTTTAAAAGCTCTGCTGTAAAGGAATGACGGCCTGTGCTGATATCTCCGTCAAGTGTGAAGAAAAAGCATTTGGGCTGATTGTAAAACACACTCACCTGTCCGCCGTATCTGAGCGGGGAAAGAAGGTCGGGGTAAAGTCCCGGCTCGGTTCTTAAAACACCGTTTTTAAGTCCGGGGAACATTGCAAACGATACGGGAACGTGTCGTACCTCCCTTACCGTACATTCACCGCCGATATCGGGTGTTATACGCAGGGAAAAACGCTCTGAATGGTTTACACAGTCGTCTTTCAGTATCAACAGCTGAAAGGATATTCTTTCGTTTTTGAAAAAAGAGAGGTTGTCAACTGCTTTGATATTTTCGTAATCGCTGTCTAAAAATACTTTTTCAAGCGATGATATAAATTTTGCTTTTATACCCATTTTTTTCTTCCTTTTTACGTTTGTTTTGTTAATATTTCAGTTTCTTCGGTGATGGGCGATCGGCGGGCGGTGAAGCACAATATATGCTGACTTCGTCAGCGTGATATTTTCGCTTCGCGAAAGTGATATAGAACCTATCGGTTCGTGATATGCCGACTTTGTCGGCGTGATATTTTCGCTTCGCGAAAGTGATATGGAACCTGACGGTTCGTGATATGCTGACTTCGTCAGCGTGATATTTTCGCTTCGCGAAAGTGATATGGAACCTGACGGTTCGTGATATGCTGACTTCGTCAGCGTGATATTTTCGCTTCGCGAAAGTGATATGGA
>JAZOSS010000092.1:0-2762 GCA_045657205.1 Eubacteriales bacterium | reverse complement strand
CAGCCGTACGTTTTAACGCACGCAAAGACATCTCGTTCTTCATCTTTCGTTCTTTGCGTGATTATCTTTTTCACACGGTCGATATACTCATACTGTCTTTCTATATCTTCTTTTGAGATCTTTTTTATCTCGCTTCTTTTGTCTGTCATTTGTCCTTTTTCCGCATATATAACATTATCTGATTATATTATAGCATAAATTATATTTATTTCAATATTTGTGTCATAAAATTTACAATTGTAACTATTTACAATATTTTTCAACCAAGATAGATTATATACTCAACGGACACGATCCCTTTTTATCCTGCCTCTCATCACACACCCCCAAACGGGGAGGTGTATCACCGCTTTGCGGTGATTTTAGAAACACGATATCCCGTAACGCCAAAATCAAAAGAGCCTTACGAAAGAGACACTTCGTAAAGAGGTTGTCTCTCTCGGCTTTTTATCCTCACAAAACAAATGACACTTTGCACAAGGATTGTGAAAGTGTCATAGTGGGTTACATACTTTGAGAAAGGTAAATACTTGCCAAAAATAAAGAATAGCTTTCTCGGCGGGTAAAGTGATATTGCAAACTGTCGTTTGCAGTGATATTTTTGCCTCGCGGCAAAAGTGATATGAAAACCTTGCGGTTTTCGTGATATTATATTCGCCCTGAAACTGTCCATAGGACAATATCACTATGCATAGCATAATATCACTGCGAAGCAATATAACTCGCCGTAAGGCGAATATAACTGAGGCGCACTTCCTTACGGAGTGCGCCTCGAAAGGCTCTTTTATCGTTTTATTTATGGTACCCCGTTTGTGCTTCGATTGTGCAAGCACGATATATTTGTTCTGCAAGTATGACACGCATGAGGCGGTGCGGAAAGGTCATATCCGACACGGAAAGACGGAAATGGCAGGCGTTTTTCACGCTGTCGGAAAGTCCGTGGGATGAGCCTATGATAAACACAGCCTCCGAATATCCGTCGTGCGGAAGACGGCATAAAAGCGATGAAAAGCTCTCGCTTGACAGCTTTTTGCCCTCAACGCACAGCGCTATCTTATACGAGTCCTTAGGTATTGCCGAAAGTATCTTTTCGCCCTCTTCTTCAAGCAGGGCTTTTATCTGTGATGCGTTTGGATCATCCGGCGGTCTTTTTTCTTTTATTTCAACGCTTTTAATTTTGCAATAGCCTTTTATGCGTTTTTCGTATTCCGCTATGGCGTCTGCAAAAAATTTATCCTTGATATTGCCGACGTGTATGACTGTAATATTTATCATAATTTACCCTTCGGAAGAAAGAAAAGCATTATAAAATCAAGCGCAAGCACTGCCGAAAGCGGTACTATAAAATATACGAGCAGCTTTGACTTTTCTTTTCTCTTATTGTATTTTTCGCAAAGCTCCACCCTTTTTTCATACGGATATTTTGACGAAAGCTCGTTCGGGGTGACAGTGCTTTTCGGATCTCCCCTGTTCATTATAAGATACGTGATAAAAAGCACGCCGAGGATGGTGAAAAGTACGTATATCGACACGGGAAACAGCGGAAAATACACCCTTTCCGCATACAGAAGTCCCTGGTAAAGAAGCTCGAATAAAACGAACAGCCCAAGCATTATAAGCAGTTTTTTACCGTTGTTTTGCCGTTTTTTTCTTTCATTCAAAAACGAGTCGTCCTGCACTCTTTTTTGCTTTTTTTTCTTTTTTTTACTCACTTAATTCCTCCTGCAAAAGACGGCAAACGCATTTAAGAACCGTATTTCGTACACCTTCACGTCCGTTTTTATCGGATGCTAAAAGTCTGTACGTTTTAGTCTTTTCCTGCGTTGAAATTCCGATATAAACAAGTCCTACGGGTTTTTCTTTACTTCCCCCGCCCGGTCCTGCAATACCCGTGACGGATACGGCTATATCGCTTGAAAACAAAAGTCTTGCACCCTTTGCCATTTCGTACGCCGTTTGCTTTGAAACGGCACCGTAGCTTTGAAGTGTTTTTTCACAAACGCCCAAAAGCTTATGTTTTGCATCGTTTGCATACGTGACGACGCTTCCGAAAAAGACCTCCGACACACCGGGTATATCCGTGAAAGTCTTTGCCAAAAGTCCTCCCGTACAGCTTTCGGCAAACGTGATGGTCATATTTTTGCGTATCAGTATTTTTGCAATATTTTCAAACGGATTCATTTGCCTCTCCTTTATCTTATGCCGAGGTATATAAGAAGCACGGACACGTCGGCAGGCGATACGCCGCTTATTCTCGATGCTTCGCCGACCGTGTCGGGACGGAGCTTTGATAATTTCTGCATTGCCTCGATCCTCAGTCCCTTTATCTTTTCGTAGTCTATATCACAAGGAAGCTTTACTCCTTCGAGTCTTCTTGCCGCTTTTACTGCCGAGAGCTGTTTTTTTATGTAGCCTTCGTATTTTATCTTTACCTCTGCTTCGTATATAACGGCTTCGTCTGACTCCTTTCTCGTTACGTCAAGAGGTGCAAGAAGCTCGTACGTTATGCCGGGACGGCGTAAAAGATCCGCAAGCTTTACCGTGTTCGTAACGCGTTCGGTTTCGATACCGTCGGTTATTTCGTCAAGCTTTTCACACGGACGGATATTTACCTTTGACGCTCTGTTGATCTCGGCTTCTATCCGTCTTTGCTTTTCTAAAAATCTTGCATATCTTTCTTCACTTATAAGTCCGAGCTTGTAGCCGTACGGGGTGAGTCTTTCGTCGGCGTTATCCTGGCGCAAAAGCAGTCTGTATTCCGA
>JAZOSS010000091.1:0-4143 GCA_045657205.1 Eubacteriales bacterium | reverse complement strand
CGGTATACGTTCGGGCAGAGACGTTGACAAGTTTGAAAAAATGCACCTTACAAAAGGTGTTGCAAAAGAGATATCGGCACCCCTTATAGAAGAATCGCCGCTCAGCCTTGAATGTGTTGTAACGGATATAATTCCGATGGGATCGCACGATGTGTTCGTGTGTGATATCGTTGCAGTTGACGTTGACGAAAAACTGTTGGATGATAAAGGTAAGCTTCATCTTGAAGGCTGCGGACTCGTCGGTTACAGTCACGGACAATATTTCAAACTCGGCAGATCACTCGGTGCGTTTGGATTTTCTCATGCAAAGAAGAAGAAAAGTCCCAAAAATCAGACGAAAAAATAAACAAAAAAGATCGGTTCATATTGTTGAGCCGATCTTTTTTCTTGACCTTTTTAATTTTATGTGATATAATTTTTACGGTGATGAAAGTGAAAAATAAATGTTTTAATCCTTATTTAAAAAATATTAACCGCATTGAGACAGTTGTAACGTACGAATGTACGGGAAGCTGTCGCCATTGTTCGCAGGGAGATATAAGATATCGCGGAGTTATTGATAAAGACAGAATAACGGATGCGATGCGTAAGCTTTTTAAAATTTATAGTATTGAGTCTGTAATGACCTTTGGCGGTGAACCGCTGATGTATCCGGATGCTGTATGTGCAATTCAATCCTGTGCAAGAGATCTTAATATTCCGAAACGTCAGTTGATAACAAACGGTTTTTTCAGCAAAGATGAAGGGAAAATATACCGTGTTGCAGAGAAGCTCGCAGATGTGGAAATAAACGATGTTTTGCTGTCTGTTGATGCTTTTCATCAGGAAAAAATACCGATTGATCCCGTTATGATGTTTGCAAAATCACTTAAAGTTTTTAACGTACCTGTAAGAATAAGTCCTGCCTGGATAATAGATAAGGACTACCGCTGCGAATATAACGATAAAACACACGGAATATTGAATGCTTTTGAAAGATGGGGCTTTTATGTGTGTGACGGAAATATTATTTTTCCTAAAGGAAATGCCTTAAAATATTTGAATGAATATTTTATTGGAGTAAATATAGAAGATCCCTACGAGGAAGATCCGGAAAATGTACACACAGTATCATTTGAACCGTGCGGTAATGTTTTAAACGGAAATATTTACCGTAACGATATCGAAGATATTATATCGTCGTATGATCCTTCCGACATCCGTGCGCTAAAAAGAATAGCACAAATGGAAAGCTATATGGACGACATCATTTATGCCAAAGCAAGCGGCGATGATATGAGTGATGATAAAATAAAAGAAAAAATATCAAGTCTTACAGAATATATGACAAGCGGTAAATTTCTTGAAGATTACGAAAGATACGAAAACGGAAAAGTGCCCAAAAGACTAAAATGCGGTGTCCTTTCTCAAGACGCACTATACGACCTTCTTTCAGAAATATGAAGAATAAAAAAGTTATCTTATATCAAACGATACAAGATAACTTTTTGTTATATTTTATCTGCAAGCGTTGAGCGTTTTTGCCAAATTCCCGACAGAAAATAAATGAGTCCGGGAACGGCAAATCCGTAAGGAGCAAGACCGTAGCCGAGTACAAATCCGAAAAAGCCGAAATCCAGGAATATGCCGAAAAGCCAGCTCAGACCGATACGCAGGATCACTCCGTCGAGCAGAGCAAGCACCATACTGAACCGAGCGTTTCCGATGCCCTGTATAAAAGCGCCGCTTCCTCTCATAACCACAAGAGCGGGGAACATCCAGATGATCGCTTTGATAAACGTGCCCGACATTTCGTGGACGAAAGGATCGTCAGAAAATACCATAAAAAGTTGTTTTCCGAATAATAAATAAAGTGTAACGGAAATAACGGTAAATACCGCAGAGAATGCCCAAGCGCTGTAAACTACCTCTTTTGCGCGTTCTGTTTCTCCTGCACCGATATTCTGGCTTATCATCGGCATTGCCGCGTGCTGTATACCAAGAGAGATCTTATTTATTATGTCATCAATACGCATACCTACACCGAATGTTGCGGATGCAATAACGCCGACGTTGTTTATCATTGAATTGACGAAAAGCATAGAAATATTTATAGCACCCGATTGTATTGCCATAGGTGTACCCAAAGCGGCAATCATTCCTACGTATTTTTTGTTCATAATAAAGCTTTCTTTTTTGAAGTTAAAACCGAAAGCTTCCTTGTGTTTTATAAGATATACAAGAGAGAATACAAAAGATACCGCCTGACCTATAATGGTAGCCAATGCCGCACCTGCAACGCCCATACCGAGAAATCCCGTGAAAACTATATCGAGCACGAGGTTTACGACAGATGCAATACCGATAAATAAAAACGGTCTTTTAGCATCCCCCATACCTCTTAAAACAGCCGACACCATATTGTATCCTGCGGTAAATATCAGCCCCGCACCGCAAATAATAAGATAATCTTCTGCCATTTCATATGATTCGACGGGGATATTCATTATGTCAAGTATCCACCCCTTGAGAACAAGCATAACTGATGATAAAAAGAGCGAGAGAAACAGAACGAATGTAAAAAGTGTTCCTATAATATCATTCATTTCACGCTTTTTTCCTGCACCGAGTGCTTGTGATATAAGTACCTGTCCGCCGTTTGAAAATCCAAGACACATCATGGTAGCAAAGTTTACGATCTGACTGCTTTGTGATACGGCAGAAAGTCCCGGTGTTCCGACGTATTTACCGACGATTATCATATCTATTGTACTGTATATCACCTGCAGAGCGTTTGATGCCATAAACGGCAGTGCAAAGAAAAACAGTTGTTTTGATATATTTCCCGTTGTGAAATTTTTTGATAGGCTTGATGTTTTCATTTTTTTCACCGATTTAATTGTAGATTGAGGAAATGTAAATTTATCTGTAAATATACATCCTCCCGACAAGCTTGCCGAGAGGATGAGAAATTACGGTGCTGTGTGTTCTTTAAGTACCGTTTCTGTATCGTAGAAAGTCCAGTTGTCTTTGTTCCAAAGGTCTTCCTTTACGCTCGCCCAACGTGCGGGAAGGAAAGTGTTACCGTTATTTTTACCTGTTTGGTACGTATCGGAAATTATTATAAACTGATCGTGAGCCGTCTTTTCATCGCTGCTTATCGGCTTCTTCGTAAAAGGATTTACAGGATTATCAATAATTCCGCCCATAGCTTTTACAGGAACGTCGGCGTTCGTCATAAATTCGTCGGATACGGTGAAATCCTTGCTGTTGAAATCTTTTACCATAAGAAGCGGATAATAAAATTCAACGTCTTTTCTTCTGTCGCCGTCATTTGTAAGCTCTTCTATCTGTCCGAGATCACGTCCGTGGTCGGATACGAGAATTATTCTCGTATTATCGTAAACGCCGTTTTCTTTCAGATAGTCAAACCATTCGCCAAGCTTCAAAAATGATGCCATATTTATGTGATAATGGCTCATCTGGAATGACGTTTCCACTTTAAGCTGTACACCGTCAACGAGGAATCTGTCCGCATGCTCACGGTCATACTGAGTATTGTTAACCACTGCCTGCGGTACGTAGTCCGGAGCTTGCAAAAGCGCAGGCTCGTGCGTTGCATCATTCGTCATAAGCAAGAAGGTGTTTTCACTGCCGTTTGAAATGGTTGTCATCTTTTCCATATTTTCAAGCACTTCATAAGAGCTCATAAACGGAGCATAAAAACCGTTAGAAGTCGATATGCTGTGCTGTACGTGTGATGATGAACCTTCAGAACTTGAGTTGGCAGACGTTATGCGGTTGTATTCTCCTTTGTCATACAGCGCATACTGCGTGAAAAGGGGCATACTTTTCATAAATCCAAGACAGAAGAAGTTTCTGTGATTATTTTTTATAGATGCTTCTTTTTCCTGTGTATTGCTGAATTTGCCTTTCGTTATGTAAGCGTCGATATCGGGATATTCGTCGAAAACGGAAAGGTCGGGTATCCATTTGTAGTTTGCGTAAACGGGATCAAATACCGTTACATCATATCCGTTTTTATCGAACGTAACGGGCATAACCTTGAGTGCTTCGTTGTGCTTTGACACAAGCGATTCGGAGTCGCGGCGGTTAAGCTCAACAGGGGTATATTCATAACCGCCAAGCAGTGCAGGGGATGCG
>JAZOSS010000090.1:0-17693 GCA_045657205.1 Eubacteriales bacterium | reverse complement strand
GTATTCCTCGTGTCCTTTACCTGCAAGCAGTACCGTGTCGGAATCTTTTGCAAGATCAAGTGCATAATGTATCGCTTCGGTCCTGTTCGGTATCACTTTATATACACTGTGTTTATCGACTCCGTGCAGGATATCGGATATTATATTTTCGGGTTCTTCATCTCGGCTGTTGTCACTCGTTATAACGGTAACGTCAGCAATACGCGAAGATATCATACCCATTGTCGGGCGTTTTTCTTTATCTCTGTTACCTCCGCAGCCGAAAACGCATATAAGACGTCCTTTTGTAAAGGTACGGCACGTTTTAAGGATATTTTCAAGCGCATCGGGCGTATGTGCAAAATCAATGACCACGGAAAAATCGGTACCCGTATTCAGTATTTCGCACCTGCCGCGCACACATTCCATATCTTTCAATGCAGAAGCGGAGTCTTTGCAGGACATTCCGAGAAGCTCGCACACGGCAATAGCACACACAGCGTTTTTTACGTTATATTCCCCCGGAAGCTTGAGATCCACATCACATTCGAAAAGTCCTTTATATCTGAACGATACGCCGTTTTTACCGTATGAACGTACGTTTGAAAACATCACGTCGCCGTTTTTTTCGGAATATAACACTTTCTTTCCTCTCGTCCTTGAAAGGATCGTGTCACAGTTTTCATCATCTCCGTTGAGCAGGGATATCTTGCTTTGTGTAAAAAGCTTACACTTTGCAGAAACATAGCGTTCCTTCGTCTTGTGATAATCCATATGATCCGAGGTAATATTGGTAAACGCACCCACCTCAAATGTACAAGGGGCAAGTCTTTCCTGTGCCAATGCGTGCGAGGAAACCTCAACGACCGCATATTCAGCCCCTTTTTTTCTATAAATATCAAGAAGCTTATAAAACTCCTTCGGTGACGGTGTCGTCATATCGGCGTTTTCAATATCATTCCCCACGCCGTTTCCGACTGTTGCGGTTATTCCGCACACAAAGCCGTTTTTTTCGATTATGTGCTTTATCATACGGCACACCGTCGTTTTGCCGTTCGTACCAGTCACCCCGACGAGCTTCAAATATCTTTCGGGATTTCCGTAATAGTTGCTGTAGATATGTGCCATGGCTTTTCTTGCGTTGTTTACTTCCACAAAATGAACGCTCTGAATATCGCACGAAAACGTATTTTTTCTTTTTTCGTACACGATGACGGAAGCACCGTTTGATATTGCCTTTGAAATATAATCAAATCCGTCGTGCTGAGTTCCGCAAACGGCAACGAACATATCGCCGTTCGTTACGTCATCGGCGTGTTCTTTTACACCTTTTACGTTGCAGAGAAACGCCTCATCGTCTGCTTTTATAATGCAGACACCGCTTAAAAGTGATGAAAGTTTAATAATATTACCCCATTTCGGTTTTATATCTTTAAACTTCCTTTTTTGTATCACTCAACGGGAGTGCCTATTACTTCGCCTAAGTATAAAAACTCTATTGAAACGACGCTCCCCTCGGGAACTTCAGTTCCCGCTTCGGGATACTGTCTTACCGCATATGCTTCTTTATTCGTCACAGATCCGCTGACACTTATATTCAGTCCCGAATTTATAACGAGCTTATTTGCATCCGACGGTGATTTTCCTATTACGTCGGGAACTTTTACGGTTCTCGTTTCTTCACTTGACGATGTATAAAGTATCACTTTTCCGTCTTTTATAACGAGTGAGTCGCCTGCCTTCGGCATTTGTGATACGACCGTTTTTCCGCTTCCTTTAACGCTCACCGTATATCCGAGGGATTCAAGTTTGTTTTTGGCACTGCTTACGTCCGCACCGACGTAGCTTTCAAGTGTATACTGTTTTGCATCCTCGTCATCGGATGAATATTCCGGTTCTATACCGAGATAAGGCAGAACCTCTGCCATTATCTTGCTGTTGTACGGTGCGGCAACTACCGAGCCTTCAACACGGCTTACTTCAGCGTTGGGTTCATCTACGACGACTATCATAGTTATCGCAGGATCTGCCGCAGGGGCAACTGAAAAACACGAACCGATACGAAGTGAAAACTCTCCGTTTGCATCGGCTTTATCTCGTTTTTCAGACGTACCCGTTTTAGCACCTATCTTATATCCCGGTACGTATGCGTTTCCCGCACCGACACCGTTCGTTACACCTTTTTCAAGTATATCGCAGATCTGGCTGCCCGTATCAGAGGAGATGACCTGCCTTTTTGTATTCGTTTCAATGTTTTTGATGACGTTTCCGTCACCGTCAAGTATTTGCTTCACCACGTGCGGAACGACGACGTTTCCGCCGTTTGCAACGGAGGAAATTGAGGTAAGCTGTCGTATTGCCGTAACCTTGAACGTCTGACCGAATGAATACACGGCAAGCTCCGTCTGGTTAAAATTCTTGTATTGGTGGCAATAAGTCGATGCCTCACCGGGCAGGTCTATTCCCGTAAGCTCTTTATATCCGAACAGCTCATAGTATTCGTAAAACTGTTCTTTTCCGAGCTTTTCTGCCGTTATCATCATCGTGGGGTTACACGACATCTGAAGCCCCTGTGCAAAGGAAATGTTGCCGTGTCCGCTTCTTTTATGGCATCTGATTATACCGTAGCCGGGTATTGAATGGTATCCCGGACAGCTGTAAGGGCTTTTCTGTGTTACTATATCTTCTTCAAGTGCCATACTGCACGTTGCGACCTTGAAGGTAGATCCCGGCTCGTAAAGGTCGTTTATCGCTTTATTCGACCACATAACGCCGAGAAGATTATTTTTCAGAATATTATATTCAGCCGTTCCGACCTCGTATCCGCACGTATCGAGCTTTATCTGTGATGCGGCATCAAGCACGTACGGCGTATTGCAGTTGAAATCCGGCTTCGTTGCCATTGCAAGTATTTCACCCGTGTCGGGATCCATAATTATTCCCGTCACACGGTTTTGTGCATCGGCAGATTCAAGTGCTTCTTCAAGATATTTTTCAAGAACCCGCTGTATATTGTAATCTATCGTAAGAACGAGATCACATCCGTCTACCGCTTTTACGTAGCTTTCATATTTATACGGCATATCAAGTCCAAGACCGTTTTTGGCTGTTATTATCTTGCCCGACGTACCTGTAAGATAGTCGTTATATTGATATTCAACACCGTAAAGTCCCTGACCGTCGGTACCGGTAAATCCGAGAACGTGGGAAAGGAGATTGCCGTAAGGGTAAAATCTTTCCGTGCTTGTTACAAGATGAACGCAGTCAAGCTTATATTCGGCAACGAATGCACGAACCATATCCGCTTCTTCTTTGCCGACACCTTTTTTGATCGTTTCGTCCTTACGCTTCACAAGTCCGCCCTTTTCGTAGATCATATCGTAATCCACGTTAAGTATACGGGAAAGATTTTCGGCAATCAGTCTGCGTTCTGCGTTTCCGTCGATATCGGCAGGAGATATAAACACTCTCTCGACAGTATTATTATCGGCAAGTATTATTCCGTTTCTGTCGTATATGCGCCCTCTTGAAGCCGAAACGGACGTTTCGCGCGTTATATTTTCAGCGGCTTTTCTCTGATATTCGCTGTAGCTCCATATTTGCAGATAGAAAAGTCTGCCGCTGACAATAAGAACAGCGGCAATAAGTATGAATATTAATACTCTGTCTTTTACAGACGTATTCTTTGGCTTTATGTTACCGATGATAAAACACCCTTTCGTATATCCGTATCCGCACTTTAATTATACTTGTTTATCCGCCGATATATTCCAAAATATCGCCGAGACTGTCACCTAAAGCGGAAAAAATAGCGGAAAGCGAATAATCATTATCATCGTTTGCGTTAAGCACAGCCGAAGAATCCTCTGCCGCAACGGTAACATATTTTTTCGGAAGCTTGTCTTCCTTAACCATTCCCATCGCCTGTGCTTGTTCTTCTATGTATTGAAGATCATTTTTTTGCGAAAGCTCATAATTAAGCCCTTCTTCTGCTTCGACAAGTGCTTTAAGCTCATTGCTGAGTTCAGACACCTGTGAAGAATAGTCACTCACCTGAACGGTTACAAAAACAATAAACAAAAGAAGCAGCGCACAGATCACCGCCATAAACATAGTGCCGACGGGCAAAGGTGTTTTTGCTTTTTTTGTATTCGTGAACGTTTTTTCTTTTATTTTAAGTTTTTTATAACTTTCATTTATAAGCTCTTTTTTGAGCATCGGTGAAAGTTCCGTATCTTCTCTTACGGCAAGATGCTTTTCTGCTGTCATAGTTTTCTCCTTTCAGTTCGTCTTTTCCGCAATCCTGAGCTTTGCGCTTCTTGAGCGCGGATTTTCTTCAAGCTCTTTTGCAGAGGGCAATATCGGTTTTTTCGTAATGACCTTTACAAGCGGTTTTTTTCCGCATACGCAAACGGGAAATTCAGGCGGGCACGTACAGCCCGAAGAAGCATCCGCAAATGTCTGCTTTACTATTCTGTCTTCAAGAGAATGGAAGGTTATAACGCACAGCCTTCCGTTTTCCGACAAATGCTCAATAAGACTTTTGAGCGTGGGAGCTATTATTTCAAGCTCGCTGTTGACGGCAATTCTTATTGCCTGGAACGTCTTTTTTGCGGGGTGATGTCCGCCGACCTTCGCCTTCGTCGGCATCGCCGACTTTATGATATCAACAAGCTCAAGGGTCGTTTCAATCGGCTTGTCCTGTCTTGAAGAAACTATTTTTTTTGCTATTTGCGGAGCGTAGTTTTCTTCCCCGTATGTATATATTATTTTCTTTATTTCTTCTTCGCTGTAGGTGTTGACGATATCGTATGCGCTTATAGGATCCGAAACGTTCATACGCATATCCAAAGGCGCATCGTTCATATACGAAAAGCCTCTTTCGGCACAATCAAGCTGAAAAGAGGATACCCCCAGATCAATTAATGCGCCGTCTATACGTTCTGTCGCCAAGCTGTTGAGGATGTCCTCTATATTTCTGAAATTATTGTTTACAAATATTATTCTGTCCGAGTATTCGGCAAGACGTCTTTTTGCGGCGTTTATCGCCGTTATATCCGTATCAACGCATATAAGCTTACCTGTGGTAAGTCTTTTTGCTATCTGCTCACTGTGTCCGCCTCCGCCTAAAGTAAGATCACAGTATACACCGTCGCTTTTTATATCAAGTCCTTCGATACATTCCGAAAGCATAACGGAATAGTGGGAAAAATCCTCCGCACACGTATTTTTACTCACAGCAGTACCTCACATTCCGTAGTTTGCAAACAGCGTCTTTATTTCGTCCATATCTTCTTCTGCGATAAGCTGTTCGTATCTTTCGGCAGACCATATTTCTATCCTGTCGCCCATACCGACTATCACCGCGTTTTTATCTATTCCCGCAAATTCTCTGACTTTCGTATTAAGAAGTATTCTTCCTCCGGAATCAAGCTCAGCACTTTGCGTTCTTCTGAATATAGAACGCTTCGGACCTTCTCCCGTTATCGAAGGAAGCTTGCCGAGTATCTGTTCGGAAAGCTTATTCCACGATTCTTCCGTAAAAACGGTAACGCAGCCGCTGAAGCCGCAGGAAATATATATGACAGAACCCAGCTCGTCACGGAACTTTACCGGAACGAATATTCTGCCTTTTGCATCCACAGTATGCTCAAATTCGCCAACGAACACGTGTTCTGCCTCCTTTTTTCATAGAATTTGCATCAAAGTTATCCACACAATCCACATAGTTCTCCACATTTATGAACTTTGGTAACATCGAGTGACACTTGGTGACACCGATATTATATATTATACGCAAAAAAAATGCAATAGCTTTTCCCGATTTTGAGCAAAGATTTTTTTAAACTTTTTGTAAATTCGGCATTTTTGTCGAAAAAAGCTATATCACAGCACGGCTGACGTGAATATACTTTCAGCGGAGGTGATACATCATAGGCAACATACAAACAGCTTTTTTATTTACGGTCATCGCAGGGCTTGCTTCCTGTCTTGGCGGAAGTATCGTTTTTTTCAACACAAAAAAAACGTACACAAATAAGTTTTTAGGCATAAGTCTTGCGTTTTCCGCAGGCGTTATGCTTTACATATCATTTACGGAAATACTGTCAAAAGCCAAAGGATATCTCGGCGGCGATACTGTCGGTGCGTTATTTCGTGTAAACATCGGCTTTTTTTCGGGTATACTCTTTATGATACTTCTCGGTATCATTTTACCCGAAAACAAAGACAACACTACACGCCTGACAAAAGCAGGACTTTATGCATCTCTTGCAACGACGGTGCATAATTTTCCAGAGGGACTCGTTACGTTTATGGCTGTTCTTGACGGTTCGAGTGCTTCTTTACCCACGTTTTTTGCCATAGCGCTTCACAACATTCCCGAAGGTATAGCGGCAGCTCTGCCCACTGCATACGGAACAAAAAGCAAGCTTAAAGGATTTCTTGCAGCATCCGTTTCAGCCGTTGCAGAACCGCTCGGTGCATTGATCGGTTGGTTTTTACTGAAGCCCATCATAAACGATACGACAAACGGAATAGTATTTGCCGCAAGTGCGGGGATAATGGTCTATCTTTGTTTTGATGAGCTTTTACCCCTTGCCTATGAATACTGCGGTGAGAAAAAAAGCGTTATTTCCATCATCTGCGGATTTGCCGTAATGGCTGTATCGTTAACGCTGTTAAGCGTATAAACGAGCGTCACAAAAAATAATAATTTTATACTTGAATTGAACAAACCTGTATGATATAATTACTTTGATTATCAAAAAAAGGAAAACAAAAGAATGAAAAAACTCCTTGCTATAGACGGTAACAGCATACTTAACAGAGCGTATTACGGCATACGTCCGCTTACAACGAAGGACGGACTTTTTACAAATGCCGTATACGGTCTTGTAAACACGGTAACTTCAAATATGGGGGACGTAAATCCCGACTTTTGCGCTGTCGCATTCGACCTCAAAGCACCGACTTTCCGCCATTTGAAATATGACGGCTATAAAGCCACCCGAAAAGGTATGCCCGAGGAGTTGGCAATGCAACTTCCGTACGCAAAGGAAGTACTTTCGGCAATGGGGTTGCACGTGCTTGAGTGTCAAGGCTACGAAGCTGACGATATTCTCGGGACACTTGCGCGCATATGCGATGAATCCGAGGACGTCGAAGGATACATCCTCACAGGCGACAGGGATTCTTTACAGCTTATAAGCGACCGTGTGAAGGTACTTTTGGTTAAGAACAGCGGTATCGAAGTCTACGACAGGGAGCGTTTTATTTCGGAATACGGAACGACACCCGACAGACTCGTGGATATAAAAGCGTTGATGGGTGACAGCTCCGACAATATTCCCGGTGTACCGGGAATAGGCGAAAAAACAGCTTTGAAGCTCATTGCCGATTTCGGCTCGCTTGACGGAATATATTCGCAAAGCGATATACAGGGCGTTACGAGATCCGTAAAAGAAAAACTGATATCGGGCAAAGATTCCGCATATATGTCTTATGAGCTTGCAAAAATCTATAAAGAAGTTCCCTGCGTACAATGTGTCGAACCTTTGCTCTGCACAGGCTTTGACAGAGGCAAGCTTTACGATCTTTTCACAACGCTTGAGTTTGGTGCATTTATAAAAAAATTCGATCTCGTATCGGAAAAACCAAAGGCTGATACACCTGCGTTTAAAAGCGTAACGGAAAAAGATATAGAAAATATTTCAGGCGGTACTTTTTCAGCCGTTCTTTCGGAAAGTGGAGAAATATATCTTTACAGCGAAAACGGTGCATACGTGTGTACCTTTGATAAAAGCTCACCGTTTTATGCAAACAACTCCTTCATATGCGATGACAGCAAGCACCTTTTCTCGCTGTGTCCGGATATAAACGTGATCTTTGATGTATTTTTGGCTGATTACGTGCTTAACGCATCGGAAGGCAATCATTCCGTACAGTCGCTTGCTTTAACACATCTCGGCATATCGTCCGGCACGTCACCGCAAGAGCGTGCATATTGCATATACAAGCTTTACAAAATACTGGATAACCTTCTTGAAGAACAGCACGTTTCGGAATTGTATTACGATATCGAACTTCCGCTGGCAGGTGTTCTTGCAAAGATGGAAAAATCAGGCTTCCGAGTTGATACAGACGGACTTGAAAGCTTCGGCATCGTTTTATCGCAGGAGCTTGATGCACTTACCGAAAGAATATACCTGCTTGCAGGACACGAATTCAACATCAATTCCCCCAAGCAGCTCGGCGCGGTCTTATTTGAAGAGCTGATGCTGCCGACACAGAAAAAGACAAAAACAGGCTACAGTACGAATGTAGACGTACTTGAAAAGCTCAGTCCGTACCATCCTATAATTGACGAAATACTTGAATACAGATCGCTGTCAAAGCTCAAAAGCACGTATGCAGACGGACTTTTGAAGGTAACAGACGAAAACGGCATCATTCACACGTCGTTCAATCAGACCGTAACGGCAACGGGCAGACTTTCATCGACCGAGCCAAACTTACAAAACATACCGATAAGAACAGAACGCGGGCGTGAATTAAGAAGATTTTTCATTCCCAAGTCAAGCGACTACGTTCTTGTAGATGCGGACTATTCGCAAATAGAGCTTCGTATCCTTGCCGCTATTGCCGAGGACGAAAAAATGATAAAGGCATTCAGAGATAACGAAGACATCCACACCCTTACCGCCTCGGGCGTTTTCGGTGTTGATGTAAATGATGTAACACCCGAGCTTCGCAGACGCGCAAAAGCCGTAAACTTCGGAATAATATACGGAATCGGAGACTTTTCTTTGGCGCAGGATATAGGTGTAACGAAGGCAGCGGCAAAGAAATATATCGAAGGGTATCTTGCAAATTACCCCGGTGTTGCCGCATATCTGAATGAAATAAAGCGCACCGCACACGAGTTCGGATACGTTACGACGCTGTTCGGAAGAAGACGGTACATTCCCGAGCTTTCATCGTCGAAAAAAACTCTCGTTTCCTTTGGTGAACGTGTCGCCATGAACAGCCCCATACAAGGAACGGCGGCAGATATAATAAAGCTCGCTATGGTCAACACACAAAAAGCTCTTGAAAAAGGCGGATACGATGCACATCTCATCTTGCAGGTACACGACGAACTCATAATCGAAACTCACGTATCGTGCAAAGACGAAGTAATGGAGCTTTTAAAAAGAGAAATGGAAAACGTAATAAAACTGCCCGTATCGCTTACAGCGGAAATAAAAAGTGCGGACAACTGGTTTGACTGCAAATAAAGGTGCGAAAGGATCAATATATGAAAAAAAGATTATTAACAGCGGTTTTCACCGTATGCTTTATTTTACAGCTCGTATCGTGCTCAAGGGGAGTTACGGCACTGCCGCCTTCAACTTACACGAACGAGGACTATCACTTCTCTTTTACACGTCCGGGCGAGTTTTCCGCCGTCGAGCTTGTTGAAAACGAAGAAAATACCAACGAATGCGACATTTTCTTCAAGGATCCCGACACGGACCGTACGATCGTTTTATCGTGCAAATTCAACCCCGAAGACGACTTTTATTCCTATATGACGTCAAGCCGATTTGACAAAAGCAAGATAACGTGTGTAAATCAGAATACATTTATTTATGATGACAGAAGCTCATCTTCCCCTTCCTACAGTCTTATTTCGGCCACAAAAAGAATGATATTCACCGCAAAATATGAAATGGAAGGTTCTGCAAGCAGAGAGGATATTGCCGTATGCGATGCTATGGCATTTGAGTTTGACATATACGCAAACACTCCGAAGCTTGACCCGATGTTAAGTGACACCATCTATCTTTACGAAGATACGTTTTCATTGAAGATCCCGGCAAATGCGGAATACAAACTCCTTCCCGAGCAGGAAATAACACCTCCTGACACAAGTGCTGATACAAGCACCGACGAAGAAGACACTCACATTCCCTCACCTTACACGTCGGTTACTGTAAAAAACAAATATTACACAGCAAAATATTTGCTTTCATCACCGAGTGATGCTCCGCTTTCGTCCGAGAAAATAACGGAAGAAACGGCAAAAGCAGTAATGTCTGATGAAATAGCCGGATTTTCCGATACGCTTATAAGCGGTGTAACACTTAAAAAAGCAGAGCTTCTTTCATCGGAGGAAGGCGACTACATCTACGTACCGTTTACCTGTGTGTACGGAAACGGTGTATCATATGGAGCGTATATAATGGGATATTCGCACACCGGTGTATTTTACAAATACGTGTACGCTTGCACAAACAATGCCCCCACAGGTGAATCCGACAGATTTAAGGGTATGCTTGAATCTGCCGTATTTGAATAATAAAGGAGCTTTTGAAAATGAAAAAATTTATCGCTATCATATGTTTGATGTTTACTTTGACTTCGCTTTTCGTTTCGGCATCAGACACGACAGAGCTTGATCTGCCATGCATTCCGTCTGATTTCACCGTAAATATTGACGGTAAAAATTCGGAAGCCGTATGGGAAAAAGCTGCAAAAATAACACTCACAAAAGATAACACGGGCACGTGGGCAGGTATGGACAGTCAGGAAGATATCCTTCCGCTTGATGCGTTTTTTATGTGGAGTAATGACGGAATATACGTCTTTGCCGATATAAAAGACAACAATCCCGTATTTGACGGTGTTCACGACTGCTTTGAAGTAGCGTTCAATCCCGGCGGAATCATTCCGAAGGAAGACGAGCTTCAAGGTATGTTCTTTATGTTCTGGCCGTTTGACGAAGACAGTGTAAAATGCACACGCCACAATATGAGCAAAGAAACACAAGCAGGGGTGGAAGCTCACGACGTACAGGCGAAATACAAAGAAACAGACGGCGGCTGGACGATGGAAGCCCTTATTCCCTGGTATTACATATGCGATGAAACAAGACCGGTCTACGTAAACAGACGTAAGACCGAGACGTTGCTTAAAAATTTTGAGCATAATGAAGGCGCTTTTCTTACAGCAACCGTGTGCAGACTCAACGGTGACGAAGAAAATCAGTACCTTGCAGTATACAGAACGTGTACGGATAATAACGGAAGTAATTTCAACACAGATTCGTATAACATAAAAATGACTCTCGGAAAAGAGATCGCCATCCCCGAAACAAATACGCAGGCGCAAACGCACGCGCCGATAACAGACAGCGTTCAGTCAACAAGCAAAGGAAGCAACAGCACAGCCGTCATAGCAATATCAGCAGTTGCCGCCGTTGTTGTTATAGCAGCGGTTGCAGGCGTTATTTTAAAGAAACGCAATAAATGAGCTTTTTGGGAAGTTGAACAAAAATTCAAAATTAATGTATTGACAAAATCAGCTCACATGTGCTATAATGCCACCGTAAGTATATTGGCGTATAATGGTTTTGTGTTCTTAATAAAAAAGCCACAAAGGATCCTGCGCCATTTTTCACATTTATTAATTTCTTAAATTGGAGGATTAGTAATGAAAAAGATTCTTTCTTTTATCGTAGTTGCAACAATGCTTATGGCAACAGTCCTTACAGCATCTGCAGCTCCCGCAGAACTTGGCATCGGCCTCGTTCCCGTTCTTTACGCTAACTCGGATATGATCACCATCGACGGTAACATCGAAGCTACCGAATGGGATGAAACAAACAGCATTATGCTCAGCACTAAAACGAACATGGCAACATGGACAACAGATTACCCCAGCGAAATTCAGTTCTTCTATTCTTGGGGCGATGACGGTCTTTATATGGCTGCAAAAGTTATTGACAGCACTCTCTTTTTCACATCGCTCAAAGCAGATGATCCCGAAGATGTAGGCTCATATCAGGACAGATTCCAGATTGCTTTCAATCCCTGCGGAATTATATATGACAGAGCTCCCGGTCTCTTCTTCTCCTTCTATCCCGTTTGCACCGAAGGCACAACTCCTGCTGTAGGTGATATGGGTGAAGTTCAGGCCCGTAAGCACAACTGGCAGGACGGTGTTAACGACGACCAGACACGCCTTACAGAAGCAGGTTATAAGGGCGCATACAAAGTAACGAAAGACGGTTGGGATATGGAAGTTATCCTTCCCTGGAGCCTTATCGCACAAAAAGACAGAACATACGATATAATTGATGATGAGACAGAAGCAGGCTTCTGCTCCGTATTGGACCCCAAGAACGAAGACAGAACAAAAGCATTTACTGAAGCTATCATCGCATATGTTGATAACAAAGAGTTGGACGACAAAGTTCCCAACACAGCCAGAACAGTCACAGCCGATGGTGACCCCAACGACTGGACGGTTGCATCTTACGATATCACACTTAAGTTCTATATGGAAGGCGAAAGCACAGACGATAAGACGGTTACAGAGTACACTGTTGACGAACTGAAGGCTATATTCAAAGATGTTGACTGGACAGCTTACGACGAAGCTCAGAACCCTGAAACAGAAGGTGAAGGCGAAGACGATCCCATCGTTGACGATACAGCAGCAGGAAACGACGAAACAGATGCTTCCACAAAGGCTCCCGCTACAGGTGATGCTTCCACAACAGCAGGTGATTCCGCTGATGAAGGCGGTAACAGCCCTGTTATCTGGATCGTAATTGCCGCTGTTGCAGTTGTTGCAATCGCTGCAGTTGCAATCGTAATTTCTAAGAAAAAGAAATAATTCACTGAAATTTTGATTAAAATATAAATGTGAAAAATAATTCAAGAGCTACCGCAAAATATGCGGTAGCTCTTTTCATATAATAAAGGCGATCAGCCTTTATTTTGAACTCAAAACGAAGGCTGATCATATTTTTATTTATCTGCAAGCTTATTTATAAGCTCTCTGAATTCGTGTCTGTCCTTTTTGCCGTCGAAGTTCATATCACCGAGTAAGGATTGAACGTCTTGCAAAGTTATGTTACCGATATATTTACTGCCGCGGAGTATCATTGACATTTCCGTAACAGCACAGATAAACCGGAAATCATCATCGGGAGTATCCGTGTAAACGCTTTTATCTATTTTGTATTCATTCAAATTACTTACTTCCTCCGTCGGCTTTTTATGACGTATTGCAAGTGTCATCCATTCGGCATCGGAATTTTTGGCGGCGTCTGTCAAAACAAGCTCATAGCATACTGTAAGTGTATGACCTGCGCCAAGCTCACCTGCGTCTTTTGTATCATCTTCAAAATCTTCTTCATTCAAAAGTCTGTTTTCGTATCCGACGAGTCTGTACTCAGATATGTTATCCGCATTGAACGTAAGCTGTAATTTTACATCCTTTGCTACAGCGTAAAGCGTTGAAAACAGCTTTTCACCGAACACCCTTTGCGCTTCGCTTTCGCCGTCTATATAATAATAAACACCGTTTCCGTTGTCAGCTATTGCCTCCATTGATGAATCCTTATAGTTACCCGTTCCGAATCCGAGGACGGAAATATAGATACCAAGTTCCCTTTTTTCTTCGATAAACGATTTAAGCTCCTCAGCGGATGAAATACCTACGTTCAAATCGCCGTCGGATGCCATTATTATTCTATTATTGGCATCTGCTTTCATATACTTTTCGGCAAGTGAATATGCAGTACGCAATCCCGATTCGCCGTTTGTAGATCCGCCCGCTTCAAGATTATTGACAGCGTTCAGTATTTTATCGTGCTCATTGCCCTTTGCTCCGTCGAGAACTATCCTTTCGGCGCCCGAATACGTTACGATAGATACCGTATCGTCTTCGTTAAGCTTTTCTGTAAGATAGGTAAACGACTTTTTCAAAAGCTGTAATTTATCTTCCGACTGCATAGAGCCTGACACGTCGATAAGAAAAACGAGATTATTTTTCGTATTCTGCACCGCATCGTCAGCTTTAAGTCCAACTGTAAGAAGCACATTGTTTGTATTCCACGGGCAAACGGATGCTGTGTGCATTATTCCAAACAGCTCACCGTTTGAGGGATCATTGTAATTATAATCAAAATAGTTTATAAATTCCTCCGTACGCAAAGCGGTTTTTGCAGTTGCTTTAAGCGATTCCAACGTATATCCCATATTCACAAGCTTTCTGAAATACGCGTACGATGCCGTATCAACGTCAGCTGAAAACGTAGACACGGGGGCGGTGGCAGTTTTGATAAAATCATTTTCTTTAAGCTCCATATCAATTTTATCAAGCACTATATTACCTTCATAGGACGGTGTTTCTTCAAGCTCATCCCCTCCTTCGTGTGTCGGTGAATCACCAACTGCTCCGTAATAATTATTACCCTTACTCGGAACAAATCCGGCAATACCGTCGTTTGCTTGACTGTCTTTAGCGGAACATCCCGACATAACGAGTGCTATCAAAGTAATTAATGCAAACAATCTTTTTTTCATAAATTTTCCTTTCTTTAAGCTAAAATTCTTTGTACGTAATTTGTAAATTCTTCACTCGGAACAACCTCCGCGCGGTACGAAAAGAAACCAGCGTATACGTTGCCTGCCGACGTTTCAAGATACGGGCTTACTACGTTGCCCTCCCCGTCGCATATCCAGACGAGATACGTTTCGTCTTCCTTTTTATCAGTCTTTTCAAAACCTTTTTTCATATACGAAGTAAGCTGTTTATACTGTTCTTGAGTCAAAATCTTTTCACGACATTCACCGTTTTTGTACCATACGAGTTTTTCTTCCGCAAAAATATCAACCTCCGTCACTGCCTCATATTTTGCATCTTCAAGTATGCTGTAAAGGGATATATCTTCGTTTTCGGGTGCTTCATCGGAGGCGTTCTTTTGAAACACATCAACGAAAATATTCAAGCAAAGAACAACGGCAAAGCAAGCGGCAAGTGCCGTTATGAGTTTTTTCGGGAAATACGATTTTTTCGAGGTATAGCTCTCGGCATCAGCAACAAAATCGTCACGTATAAGCCCGATTGCATCGTACAGCTTTTCTGCACATTCCTTCTTATTTGACATAAAGCTCCTCCTGCAATCTTTTTTTAAGTGTACCTCTGAGTCTGTGAAGGACGGATTTCACCTTCGGTGTACTTAAGGAAAAACGTTTGCAGATATCCTGCACGGAATCGTTATAAAAATATCTGCGTATGAATATCACACGTTTTTCTTCATCAAGCTCCGTAAGAAAAAGGTCTATTACACGTGCCAATTCCTTGTTTTCTATTTCCTCAAATACGTCTGTACGTGATGGGATACACTCCGTAAGTTCTTCCCTTATTTCCTTGCCACCGCGCCTTGAAGCTGTGTTTTTTCTGTATCGATCGATAGAAAAATTACGCGTTATCTTTGATAAAAACGCTCCGAGATATACGGGCCGCTCATCGGGCATACGGTTCCACGCAGCAAGATACGTATCACTTACACACTCCTCGGCATCCTCTTTGCATCCAAGAACGGACAAGGATATACCGCAGAGCATTTTGCCGTATTTTTCGTCTGTTTTCTTGATGGCATCGTCTTTTCTCTGCCAATACATTTCAACTATCACGCTGTCTTCCATAGCATCATTCCTTTCGCCTCCGTACAATATGCCGTATTTTTTTAAAGAAAGTTGCATTAAAAAAATCATTTTCCCCTATAAAGCAAAATATCCCCTTTAACGGAGATATTTTTGCTTATTTTTAATAATAATACATTTTAAGAGCTGAATTAATTTATACACTCCGCAAACCGCATACGGTATCATTATTATAACGTACGGCAAAACGTACTGTGATTTTGCTTCAAACAACAAGTGGTACAAAAATCCGCCGATTATAACAACGGGAAATACAACGGATGAAATATCAAAATTTTTTCTTTTAAATGCGGTATACACAAGATAAAAACACGCGCAGGTAAACCCGAAATATATAAACTGTACGGTAACATCCATTACTTTTTTCGTACCTTTTTCTCCGTCTCCGCACACGAATTTTGCAATACCTGTTTTTTCACCGAACTGCCCTCTTACGTTATTGTTCCATATGGACTGAAATGACGTTTCGTTCCATTGGCTTGATGTCTTGTCCTTGAAGAAATCATACGCATCGGCAGGATTATTGGTATAAAAGTCAATTCTTTCTTTGATATTCTCTTTCGTTATTTCGTTTATTTTGTCTGTATCGCCGTTCATTTTTTGATATAGATTCACCGTGTCGGCAGAGTCATACCAACCGGGAGCAAACGCCGATTCTCCAAGTCCCATTGAGAGCCAGCACGTCATGGGTATGCCTTCTTCAAACTGCACATCCGCTTTTGCTTCGTAATATTTTATCGGAAGCTGTTTTACGGTGATAACGAGAAAGCACATTAAAACAGCACACGCAATACTTTGTATGCGTTTGTCTTTCAAAACGTCGATTACGAACAATATTATCATCGCAACGGCAAATATCATATTGTTAAGCTTCAGACAAACGGACACGGATATCAGAACGGCTGATATCACACCACTATATATTTTTCCTTTTTCAAGATATCCGATAAAGAAAAATACGGACCAGACAGCAAAGGCAAAGCCCGGTAAAGTTCCGTAAAGAAACACGGAAAAAATAATAGGCTGAATAAACAATATAAGCATCAAAGACGTCGCAAACGTCACGCATTTGTTTTTAAAGATCCTGTCTGTGATCTTTATAATTCCAACTACTGACAATGCCCAAGTAAATACGTTTACATATTGAAGAACTATATAGTCTTTCACTGTATCAACCGAAAAAAGTCTTGCAAACAATTCATTCCACAGTACATATCCAAGCTGAAACGGAAAATGATCAAAATAGCTTTTTTGAAACGGTGAAAAATCTCCTTGCGATGCACATACACCTGCATTTGTTACAATAAAAGAGTCGTGCGTGGGCAACACTTTTGACTGTACTATCCAGATAACACCTAAAATTAAAGACAAAACACCGCAAATTACAGCAAGCTGTGATGATGAAAAAAAGCCAATAATCTTCGTTTTTTTTGCTAACATCATAACCGCCGCACCAAATATACACGTAGCAACAAGATAAATGATATTATAAAAAATATTATCGCTGTAAAAAGTTATGTGCTCATTCAGTTCAACATTTGCAGTTTCCGTCATACTCAATAAAAAAAGCACGGCAGATATAAGCAAAATAATACACAAAGCAAAAACAAGACCTGCTTTTGCAAATAATGATGATATCTTCGTTATTTTATCTTTCATTCAAAACTCCTTTTTTTACATTATACACAATGTAAAAAAAATAGCAAGTACTTGCTATTCAAAATTATGTAAACACTTGACAAATTAAAGATTACATAGTATAATTGTACCCGTTGTCCGCGGGTGTGGCGGAATTGGCAGACGCGCCAGCCTTAGGAGCTGGTGTTAATTCGTGCAGGTTCAACTCCTGTCACCCGCACCATATTGGAACGAAAGTTATGATACCATTGGTATTGCAACTTTCGTTCTTTTCTTTTTATCAAAAAAGCCCATAACACAAGGCTTTTACGCTATGGGGCATTAAAGAATAATTTCATCGTACCCCTCTCCGACATTAATTTGTGTGCTACTTAGGGGGTAGTTTGACCTATTATAATACCTCGACAAACCACAATGAAACTTTTCTCAAAAGAATAATTTCATTGTGACCGAGATTAGTTTCATTGTGGAAGAAAAGTTTCATCGTTCCAAAGAATAGTTTCAGCGTGATTTATTGTAATATTACTGCAACTGTGATATAATGATAAAAAAGTTTTGGAGATGTAATTTATG
>JAZOSS010000089.1:0-26364 GCA_045657205.1 Eubacteriales bacterium | reverse complement strand
CCCTTACGTCGTCGCGCAGTATCGCCAAGGGTAACGACGGAAAGCCGCCGCCTGCCCCGACGTCGAGAATACGTGCGCCCTGTTTTGGAAGCGAACAGATGAAAGCACAGTCGGCTATATGCTTTAAAATTATTCCGTCCGTGTCGGTTATTGCCGTCAAGTTTACGTTTTTGCCGTATTCTTCAAGACTTTCGGCAAGAGTAAACAGCTTTTGTATTTTTTCTTCCGACGGTACGGCAAGATCACTCGCAGTGAATACCGCCGTCAGCTTTTCTTTAAATTCGGGATATGAACAAATTGCCATTTTTTATCCTTTTTACAGTTTTATGAGGTTCACACCGTCAATGCCCGCAAGACTTGCTTCACGCTTGTGGCAGGTGAGAACTATCGGCTGCAGCCATTTCATTTTACCCATCGAAACGAGGGTGGAAAGTATGTTTTTAAGACGTCCGTCGTCAATTCTTGCAAACGTGTCGTCAAATATCATCGGCGGCTTTTCATCACGGTACAGTATATCAGTCAGGGAAAAACGCAAGCAGAGATACGCAAGATCGCACGTGCCGGAGCTGAATGCTGACACGGGATGTGACGAGCCGTTTTCGTTGAACGTCATTCCGTACTCTCCGTCGATGCCGACGGAAGTATATTTTCCGCCCGACAGCTTTTCCATAAATCCGCCCGAAAGCTGTGAAAGCTTCGGGGATATACCCTCACGAAGGAGTCCCGACGCACTTTCAAGCGCTTCGTACGCCATAACGCACGCTTTGTATTCGTTCACCGCTTCAGCATAGGCAGGACGGACTGAGGAAAGCTCGTCGGCTATCGCCGCGGGATCCTTTACCGTAGCGCAGAGGGCGGAAAATTCCTTTTCAAGGGAAAGAAGCTTGTCCCCGAGGGACTCCGTTGCGCCCTGCAAGAATGCAAGACGCTTCTTCTGCTCGGAAATATCGAAGTTTTCAACGTCACCGAGCTTGAGCTTGCCCTTTATCTTCGATTTCATTTCAGTTATGTCGATATTATCCGTTTCTTTTTTGAGAGTCTGCGCGGCGTAATACTTCTTTTCAAATTCAGCGTTTGCAAAAGCTACGGCATCTATTGCCGACTGAGCCTCTTTTGCGGCATCCGACACGGACGTTTCGGTTATCTCACCGACTCCTTTGTATTTGCCCGTTTCTTCTTCGATCTCTTTTTCGGTGTCGGATATTCTGCATCTGATATCGGCGCATCTTGCACCCGTCGTTTCTATCTTCATACGTCTGCGGGTTATTTCGTTTTCGCGCTCGTCTGTTTTTTCAAGTATCGAAAGAAGCTCGTCCTCTGTTTCACAGCCGAATTTTTCAAGATACTCTTTTATTTCCTTCTTTTTCTTACTTGACAGTACCAAAAGGATAATACCTACGATAAAAAGCACGACCGTGATAAGGCAGATAATACCGCCTGTTGAGAGCTTTTTCTGCTTTTTCTTCATCTCTGCAAGCTTTTCTTCAACTCGGTTCTTTCCGCCCTCGGCGTTTATGACGTCTACCGTTTCGGCTTCCTTTTCAAAGGATGAAAGCTCAAGCTTTGCAAGCTTCAGCTTCTCTTCCGAGTCCTCAAGCTCTTTTCTGTATCTGTTTATATCGCTCTGCAAGGAATAAAGCTTTGATACGTACTGCGTATCGGGGAAAAATCCGTCCTTTGAAAGCGAATCTTTGAGCTTTTCACATTCCTTTTCGCTGTTTTCAGCTTCGTGCAGAAGCTCGGCTGTACGTTGCTTGCGTTCAATGGCGCAGTACGCTTCGTATTCTTCTATCTTTGCGGAAAGCTCCTCGGTGTTTTTGAGGTTTTCTTCTTTTTTCTGCTTTGCACGGCGGATGCTGTCTTCAAGGGCGAAAACCTTTTCGTTTGCCTGACGGCACTCGGCTTCTTTTATTTCAAGAGTCGCTATCTTCTCGCCAAGCTCGTATATAAGACCGCCTTTTTTGTTTTTGTAAAGCAGGGACGTGCGTACCTCGTCAAGACGTTTCAACGCCTTTGAGGTGTTCGTCATCTCGTCTGCGGAAAAAAGGATGTTTTCAACGGCGTCGGACAGCTTCGCTCCGTCAACGTACGCACCGTTTATCTGACCGACGAACACGGTGCTTGAAAATACCTTTTCGTTTACGTGCAAAAACGCTTCCCACGGCTGCATATCTTTAAATACGACAGCCCCCGTGTCGTCCTGTGTTATCGTTACGGTGTCCTTTGCACCTTTCTGAAGGAGTATAAGCTCACGGCGCACCGTGTAGTCCTTTCCCTCGTGTGTAAGCTTTATGTAACCGCCCGCAACGCTTCCGTCCCAGGGGAAATATTTTACTCTTTCCTTCGTGTCAAGTCCGTAGAAGATGAATTTTATAAATGCGCTGAGAGTCGATTTGCCCGACTCGTTCTCGCCTTGTATTATGTTGAGTCCGTCGGTAAGCTCAAGGGTAAGATCTTTGAGCGCACCGAATGCGTCAACGTGTATCTTGTTTATTATCATGGTTACCTCTTACATCTTGTAAAGTGCTGAAAGACCGAGGCGGAGCGCACGCTCGGCGCACGCACGTTCGGCAGGGTCGTCGGAGTTGAGCTTGTCTTTTAACGCCGTGTAGAACGCACCCCTTACGGTGGGATCTGCTTCAAGACCTGCAAAGTCGGGTGCAGGGCGCGTTTTGTCGATGACCTCGATATAGTAAAGACCGCCGACGGACTGCTCTACCGTCTGTGTTGATATCACCAGGGACGGCGACACATCCCCCGTAAGGGTGACGCGCAAGGTCGTATCTTCGTCAAATTTGTTTTCTTTTACGGCGTTTGCAACGGCATCCGTTACAAACGGGGTGTTTTCGGCACCGCTTACGTCAACCGTTATCTTTTCAAAACGGCGCTTTGTTATCGGCTTCAAGGCAAATTCACCGTTGAAAATTCCGTTTTCCTTTGCAAATATTGCAAGAACGACGGATTTTTTTCCGCATTCGTCAAATCCTCTGCCTTCGGGACATCCGCTGTATGCGTAATACGTGCTGCCCGCTTTAAGCACGCCGCTTGAGTTGTGTATATGGCCGAGGGCAACGTAGTCGAAGCCCGAATCTTCTATATCGCTTTCCGTTATGGGGCAGGTGTGCGAGCCTTTTGACATATCGCCGTGACAGCACAAAATGTTTATTTTACTGCTGTCCTGAATCTTTTGCCCCGCAAACGGATTTACAGCCATAGTATCCGTCGTGAAGGCAAAGCCGTAAACGTCGGTGTTTATATCGTCAAATGAAAATTTGGAAAGCACGGGGGAGTTGAATATGTATACGTTAGATGGGAATTTCAGACGAGCGTAGGGCGACGACTCGCAGTACGGGTCGTGATTGCCCGGTGCTATTACGAAACGGCAGTCGGGGGCTTGTTCAAATTCCTTGACTAAAAGAGCCGCCGTGTCACGCGTGACGTATTCTGTGTCGAATATGTCACCGGACATCAGCATTATATCTATTTTTTCGGTCCTTGCGTAAAGCATCAGAGAGGTGAACGTACCTCTTTGCAAGGCACGTCTTGCGGAGGCTTTTTTAACGTCCGACAGCGAAAACGGGCTGTCTAAGTGAATGTCGGCACAATGCAGTATTTTTATCATTTTTTCGTCCTTATCTGTTATTATTCAGCTTTTTGTCAAGCTGAAAGTCCTGCGCGAAGCAGTATTTTTGCATCACTGAAGCGGTCGTTTGACTTTTCGGCAGCGTAAACGCACGCAATAACGGTCTTGCCATTGAGCGTTGCGGAAGCGACGATGCAGGCGCCCGCTTCGTCGGTCGTGCCCGTTTTAAGTCCCGTTGCGTATTCGTAGTGAAGATCGCTGTATGGGTCTATCAGAGAGTTCGTGTTCGTCCACGTCATACTCTCACCGCTTGCGTAGTAAAATTTATCGGAAAACGTGCCTGCATATTTCATTATCGTTTCGTCTTTTATTGCAAGCTTTGCTACGGTCATCATATCGCGCATCGTCGTGTAGTGGTTGTCGTCGTGAAATCCGTCAGGACACGTGAAGGATGAACCCGTCATTCCGTTGCGCTTTGCAAATGCGTTCATCTCGCGGACGAATATCTCAACGGCTTTCGTGTCGGATATGTTTTCGTCCTTTGCAAGTATTCTGCCCGTGCCTGCGGCGATAACGTACGCGGCATCGTTGCCCGAGGGCAGAAGCATAGCGGCAATGAGGGTGTCAACATCAAGCTTCATACCTTTGAGGATGTACGCCAAAGACGAGTGAGGCTGAACGAGGTCAAGCTCATCCCCTGCTGTGAATACTTCGTCAAGGGAGCAGTTTTCAAGGGCAACGAGGGCTGTTATAAGCTTCGTCGTGCTTGCGGGATATATTTTTGAATCAAAGCCGCCCTTTTCAAAAAGTACGGTGTTTGAGTCAACGTCAAGAAGCGATACGTATTTGCCGTGTATCGTTCTGTTTATTTCCATTTCGTTGAAGGCGTATTCGGCAGTCGGTACGTCGGGGATATCCGGCGTTTCCGCGTCCGTCTGTTCACCGTTTGAGTTTACGGTATCCTGCGCTGTATCTTCAACACTTTCAAAAACCGAGGTGCCGGCTGAAGTGTCGGAAGGCTCCGAAGAGCAAGAGGAAAGAAGAAGCGCTGCGGCAATAAAAGCACAAAGTATATTTTTTCTCATTTTGTCACCTGAGTATCCTTTCGTTTGCATATACGGATATATTATATATTAAATCGCTCCCGTAATAAATAACAAAATAATAAATAATATATTAAAGAATTTACATAAATTCCGCAAAAATCAGAGAAAAGCGCATTTTTTAAAATGATTTCCTCAAAAATAAATCTTAATGCACGTTTTTTACATTTTAACGGTATAAGCTGTAAAACAATTTTTTATCTATATTGAATAAAAATTATCCTAAAACAAAACTCATTAAAGAAATTATTGCAAAAAAGAAAATTTGCTATTGACAAAATCTATATGTATAAGTATAATGATTTAACGTACTATATGTGTACGTTTTTTTGCCCGCCATCACTTTAGTTGGATAAAGTATTAAATTTAAGCAAAGGAGGTAAAATTTTCAAGTAATAGCGGCAAAAGAACAAAAAACAAAAACAAAAAATCAACTATTTAAGAAACAGGAGGACTCTATGCAAACAAAATCACGCAAGATCACAAAAAAGATCATCAGTATGATCCTTATGGTCATGATGATCTTCTCAGTATGTATACCTGCATCGGCGCAGGCACAGGAAGCTGCAGTGGCAGCAAACGTAACCGAGGTAGCGGTAGGAGAAACAACGAAGCTTTCGGTATACGGTTGGAATTTAATGGTTACATGGACATCGTCTGATGAAGACGTTGCAACTGTAAACGGCTGGGGTACGGTAACGGGCGTATCCGTCGGTGAAGCGACGATAAGTGCAAAGGCACTTTCAATATTCGGAATCACAACGACGACCGAATTTACCGTATCCGTTACTCCCGTTAATGCAGATGCTACGATCGAAGTTGGCGAAACACTCGAAATAACGGTCGACGGCAACGAAACGACGACCTGGACGACCTCCGACGAAGCGATCGCAACAGTCGAAAACGGTACGGTTACAGGTGTCGGTGAAGGTGTCGCAACGATCACGGCAAAAACAACGAAAAGAACAGGCTTTTTCTGGTTATTCTTCTGGGGCAAAAAAACAACAGTCGTTGAAACATTTGTTGTTGAAGTAGTTGACCCCGAAAGTGAAGATCCGTTGCCACCTGTTATTGAAGAAATTGATGCTTCAACATCCGAAAATATTTTGACAGAGTCGGAAGCGATAGAATTTTTAGCAGGAAAAGGATTCGTTGATTTTCCTGTAATGTATGAATATTCTATTGACGGAACGTACAACGAGGAAACTGATGCTGATTCAGATTCTGATACTAAGCATCCTGCATATCAAACATACTATATTTCAGCTAATGACGAATTATGGACAATTCACATAATTGACGGGGAAATATATGCAAACCCGGTTTCGTTCAATGTTGTGTCAGACTTAGGTGTTTTGTTGCTCGTATCTGCTTCTGAAATACTTTGTTCCTATGACTACGAAACAAATAAATTTTATTTATCAGAGCCTATTGATTCAGAACTGAAAATGATTAAAGTAGACGGCATCGATGCCGAAACTTTAGATAATTTGACCATTGAAGAACTTTGCACAATAAGCGGTGCAACACCTCCGATAGCTGAAGATTCTACCGAAACAGTTATGCAGACAACATATGCTAATTCAAATACAGAAGTAGTTACTGTTGATGCGGCAGGCCCAAGAGACGAAGATCCTTTTATTATAGTCTCTTTAGGTGATTCCTTTTCTGCAGGTGAAGGAATTGAAAAGTTTTATGGTCAAGATAAAGAATTAGAGGAAAAAGTAGAAGATGAAGACTGGCTTGCACACAGATCACAAAGAAGCTGGCCGTCTCTTTTGCAACGTTCAGAAGATTGGTCGGACGATAAAACTATGGCTGATTATAAAGTGAAGCTTGGTTCAGCTAGCACAAAAGATATTCAATGGTATTTTGCTGCAGCCTCTGGTGCAACAACGAAGCACATAAATAATCGTCAAGCGAAACCTTATTATCAAGAAGGAGAAGGAGTATGGGATGATCTTTTTAATGATGTTAAAGATGCTAATGCAAGCCTTCCCCCTCAGATAAATGTATTCACTGACGACATCAAAGGAAAAGTGGATTATGTCACTTTAACACTTGGCGGCAATGATGTGAATTTTACAGGTGTAATTTCTAAGGCTGCAATGAACAGTGCAGATGTACATCTTTTCCAAAAGAAATCATCCTTAGAGAAGGAACTTGATAAACAGTGGAAAAAAGTAGATGGCGTTTTGAATAAGTTGGAAGATGTATATAACGACATTGTTGACGCAGCCGGGCCACAAGTTACGATTATAGTTGCAGGCTATCCTAAACTTTTGCCTCAGGACGGAGACGGAGCACGACGTGCTTGGTTTTCAAAGAAAGAGGCAAAGTTAGTTAATGAAAAAATAACTGAATTTAATAACAAAATCGAGAATTTGATTAACAGTTTGAGAAATTCCGGACAAATGGATATTTGGTTCGTAGACGTAGAAACTGAATTTGACAAAGACGGTGGACACCAGGCATATACAGAGCAAGCATGGTTAAACGGCATTATAATGCCTGCAAAAAAGCAGGATTTGATAAATGACAAAAGTGTTTTACACGACCTCGATTTTAATACAGAGATAATTGATTCTGCAGTTGATTTGACAATAGACCTGGCAGTAAGTTCTTATTCGATGCACCCAAATGCAAATGGTGCGAAAGCATATGCGAGATGTGTGAATGCTATGATTTGGGAATTAGAAGAGATGAAAAAACAAGGAACACTGTCAGGCAAGGTGTGCAAAGCTTCTGACCGAATTACAGCAATTCCAGGTGCAATGATTGAGGTGGGAAATGACGAGTGGGGGATTTGTGATTTATCCGATACTAACGGAAATTACAATTTATCTGTTCCCCGGGGAAAATATTTAGTTACAATTTCTTCGGAAGGATATCTCGATTTTAAGGCATACGCTACCGTTGAGGAGGGAGAAGTTTTATATATGGAAACCTTCTTGATGATTGAAGGTTCCGCAGATACAATTGGAATGGCCAGTGGAAAAGTTATCAACTCTTTAACAGGTATCGGAGCTCAAAATGTAACTTTAACAATTAAACCCGACTGGAATAATATAAATGAAACAACCGATGTTGTGAAAACAATAACCACTGACTCTAACGGCTATTATTCTGTAGAATTGCCGTTAGGTAATTACACGGTTATTGCAACTAAAGAAGGATACACTTCATCCTACTTTAATATTATTGTACAGGAAGGAACAACTGGCAACCAGAACGGTACGATAACTCCCGTTGTTTCGGAAGGTGAAGGTAATAATTACCTTATTACACTCACTTGGGGAGAAAATCCGAGAGACCTTGATTCACATATGGTGGGTGAATCAAACGGTTCACAGCAGTTCCACGTTTATTTTGGAAATAAAACATACGGTGATGAATGTGCTCTTGACTACGATGATACAAGTAGCTACGGTCCTGAACATATTACGTTGGTTGCAGACGAGGACGACACTTACTATTACTACATATATCACTTTTCGGGAAGCGGCGCCATCATCACATCCGAAGCAAAAATAACTGTTGAACAGGGAAATACGTTGATAGCTGTCTTTAACGTTCCCACAGATTTGTCAACAGAAAGATATTGGAATGTTTTTGCGATAAAGGACGGAAAACTTATTATCAGCAACACGATTACAGCCTCTGCTGATACTTCATATGCGGATTAATTTGCTGTATATGTAATGCTGTGATCTTTGTGATAATGTCTTAAATAATTAAAACACCTTTGTTCTGAGTAGTAAATTCAAAACAAAGGTGTTTTTTAAAGCCAAAAAACAGATAACAAAGCAAGGATAAATCTTTTGTTCGTACACATTTTTACTTATACTGCTATAGGGTTTGGTCGTCGTCGGAGGGAACGTAGAGGATTATGTCTTCGACTTTACAGTCGAGTATGCGGCACAGGTCGTTTATTTTCAGCGTACTTATGCCTCTGTTATGCTTTATTCTGTCTATCGTTGCGGAGCTGATATTGTACTTCTTTATAAGCACGTACGTTGAAATATTCCTTTTTTTCAAGGTTTCCCAAAAGGGTGTATAAACGATCATCAAGTCACCTTTTTCGCCTTTTATAGTTATATTATGATAAAATCCCTTAATTTTATTTTAAAATGAAAAAAATATATTGACAATCGTCATAATTATGAGTATAATATATATGCAACTAAAGATATAAATTACTGCTTAATGGCTGTGCAGTTTTATTTTTTTAGTATGCAAAAAGACCGCCTTTCAAGGCGGTCTTTTTTATGATATATCTTCTGTATGATGCTCGTTTTGCCTATTGGCAGGTTGATGAATAACGATGATGCAGCAGTTGCGTGTTCACCGGTTTGAAAAAGATAAAAAATACGGTAAAGATATTGTTTTTTCTGTTGGAGTTTATTATAATTAAACGGGTGATTATATGAATGAACTGAAAAAGCGTAAAACTACCCGTCTGAAAGGGGCAGATTACAATCAAAATCAAGCTGTCTTTCTTACGATATGCACAAAAGAAAGAAGATGCATTCTCTCACGGATCTTGAATAGTGATAATTCTTTTGCTTCGCAAAATCCAAACATTGTAGGGACCGGCGTCCTCGACGGTCCTTGTATAAAATTAACGAAATACGGAGAAATTGCGGACAGATACATCCGCCAATTAGATGATTTTTATCAAGATCTTTCGGTTGAAAATTACGTGATAATGCCAAATCATATCCATATTTTGTTGTGGGTAAAAGGCGACACGAACGGACCGTCGGGGACGCCGGTCCCTACAACGACGGTACAAAATTCTGTTCCGTCACGGTTTGTATCGACGTTTAAAAGATTTTGCAATAAAGAATAGGGAAAAAATATATGGCAATACCGTTCTTACGATCACATTATCCGATGCCGTGAGGATTACGAAGAACACGTAAAATATATTTGTGAAAATCCGCTTTGCTGGCTTTGCGATGAATTATATTCCGAAGAATAGAATAACGGCTGCGATCTGAAAAATCGGAACAATACAAAGCAAGAACAAGCGGCCGGTCTTAACTTCTGTCTATATTTCCGACGGATCTACGAAGATTATTTCCATATTCTTTTTCTGTGCCATTTTTACCGTATTTGCCGTACCGCCGGGGGAGATCGAGTGCTCGTTGCAAACAGCGATGAGAAAATCGGAATTTGACACCATATAATAATTTCTTTCGTTGAACGCACGTGCCATTTCACGGTATGATATCCTTCCTTTAAGGCAGTCTGCACGGAAGGAATTTTTTACGATATTTTCGTATTCTTCAAGTGCTTTGCCTTTGAGAGAATCCGCGTGTCCTTCAAACGGTATTGCACAGATAAGCTCAACGTCGGGGTGTGTTTTCTTAAATTCAAGCACAGCCTCTGCCGCCCATATATCGACTCCCTGGCACATTCCGCTGTAAAAGTACCGTACACCCTTTTCGTACACGGTGTTTATCGCTATAGTGAGCTTATTTTTGAGTTTCAAAACGTTTTCTTCAGTCGGTGCAAAGGGGAGCTTTGTCGTTCTGTAGCCTGTGAACGCTGCCGAATTTTGTTGTGTTAAATTCATATTTTTCTTCTTTCTCCGCTTGTGCGGTACGTAAAAATTAAAGCTGATATTGACAAATTCCTCACACGGAATTATAATTATTATGTTTAAAACTAAAACACGGGAGGCAATAAAATGTATATCGTAATGTGTCTTGATGATGATAACGGCGTACTTTTCAACAAAAGACGGCAGAGCCGTGATGCAAAAGTAAGTGCCGATATTTTCAAAACGTCAAAAGGAAAACTATATATAAGCGAATACTCAAAAACACTTTTCAAACGCTTTGAAGGCGTGACCGTCGGTGAAGAAATTCCGTACTGTGCAAAAGACGGCGATTTTTGCTTTGCCGAATGTGAAGTTACGAAGGACGTTGCCGAAAATGCGGAGGGCTTCGTCATCTACCGCTGGAACAGAAAATATCCGAACGACGTTTCCTTTGATATTTCTCTTGAAGAGCTTGGCTTTAAGCTTGAAGAAACGAAAGAATTTAAAGGAAGCTGTCACGATAAAATAACGAAGGAGGTATGGACGAAATGAAAATAAAGCTTCTTTCTTTAATAATTTTACTGTCAGCCGTTTTATCCTCGTGTGTATACACATTACCCGAAAATACAGTATCTGAACCTCCGAAAACAGAGGAGAGCCGTGCCGGAATTACGGATAAAGAAACGGGTAAAGATGCAGACAGCACCGCCGTATATGCCCTGCCCGACCCCGATGCCATCGCCCCCTTTACAGACAAAGCGTACATACCGATAAACGGAAACGTGCCGTATTTTACGGAGGATGAAATAACAGACGAGCCGTACGAATATTACAGTCCTCTTGACTCTCTCGGCAGATGCGGTTATACCGTAGCGTGTCTTGGCCGTGAGCTTATGCCCACGTCCGAGCGTGAAAACATAAGCAGTGTAAGGCCGACGGGCTGGATGACGACGAAATACGATTTCATCGACGGCGGAAACCTCTACAACAGGTGCCATTTGATAGGCTTTCAGCTTGCGGGAGAAAACGCAAACGAGAAGAATCTCATAACGGGTACGAGATATATGAACACCGAAGGTATGCTTCCGTTTGAAAATATGATAGCCGACTACATAAAGGAAACGAATAACCGTGTAATGTACCGTGTAAGTCCCGTTTTCGTCGGTGACGAGCTTGTTGCAAGAGGCGTTCTTATGGAGGGTTATTCTGTTGAAGACGAAGGCGACGGAATATGCTTTAACGTATACGCATACAACTGTCAGCCGGGTGTCGAGATAGACTACAAAACGGGCAAAAACAAGCTTATTGAGCTTGAAGGCGGAATCGAAAGCTCCTACGTGCTTAACACAAACTCAAAGAAGTTCCATAAACCCGATTGTGCTTCCGTAAAGGATATATCCCAAAGCAACAAAAAGACGTTTGAAGGAACAAAAGAGGAGCTTGTACTCAGGGGTTATTCTCCCTGCGGATCCTGCAAGCCCTGATCGTCGCCGTTGTTTTCGTATACAGGATATTTATTATAAAGAAGTGTTGCCGTGTGCTCTTTTATGAGTGTCACGGCAACTGCCGTTAAGGGGATAAAGAATATCATACCGAAAAGTCCCATAAGCTTGCCTCCTGCAAGTACGGCGGCAAGCGTCCAGAGCGGACTGAGCCCGACGGAGCTTCCGACGACTCTCGGATATATAAACTGGTTTTCGATAAACTGCACGGCAAGATACACACCGATACAGATAAGGACCTTTGACGGATCCGTTATAAGTATCAGAAACGCACCGACGGCACAGGCAAAAAACGCACCGACGTAGGGGATAAAAGCAGACACGGCGGCAAGTATGCCGATAAGGCTTGCGTAAGGAATACCGATTATGGCAAATGCGGCAAATATAAGAACACCGAGTATGCACGCTTCAAGACACTGTCCGGAGAGAAATTTTGAATTTGTCTTGTTTATAAGATCTGCAACGTGGCAGAGATAATCAGCACATTTTTTGCTTAAATAAGCGTACAGCAGTTTTTTACACTGTCGTGCAAGCGTTTTCTTTTCGAGCAGTGCGTATATTGCAATAACAGCCGCCGCACCGACGGTTATGACCGTTGACACGGCAGAGGATGCGATACTGACGACGGAGGATATAACGCTTCCGGCAAATCCCGATAATTTTCCGACAATGCTTTCCACGCTGAAGGAATCGAGCCAATTCGTGAAAGAAGAAACGTCGATGTTATAGCGCGAAAGCTTTTCTGCAAGGATGGGCCATCCGCTTTTTGCCATACCGTAAAGAGTTTTTCCCGATGATACTATCTCGGGTATGAGAAGCACGAAAACGACGGTAAGCACGAGGGCAAGACAAATAAGAGTCAGAATAAGACTCACAAGACGAACGGTTGCCTCCTTCGGCGGCTTTTTTGATTTTTTGAACATTTTAGTTATAAGGCGTTCAAATCCGCTCATGGGGACGTTTAATAAAAATGCCGCAATAAAACCGGCGATGATGGGGAAAACAAGCCCGCACAGCTTTCCTACAAACGACACTGCAGATGAAATATTCATAATAAGAGCGTATAAAACGATGCCGAAGGCAACGAGATAAAAGCTTTGCTTTGTTTTTTTATCCATTTTTCGACCTCATATTAGTATTTGATGATATCATTCTATTCTTAAAGAATGAATAAATCAAGGTACAAAAAATAATTAAGAAGAAAGACTCCCTGCAAAGGGAAATTGTTGAATACAGATAATGGATCGTCAGAAAGTGCGTGAATACAACGCGTGGGTTGAATTTTTTAAAAAATATTATGATTGTTTACATTTTTTATACACGGTAACGGGATAATGGTGGTATTGTAAAAAGCATCTACGCCTCCTCCCGTACCCCCCAGCGGGGGAGGCGTATCACCGCTTTGCGGTGATTTGAAGCGTGAAATAAAAAGCCATCCGATTATCGGTCAGGAAATATGCCGACTTCGTCGGCGTGATATTTTCGCTTTGCGAAAGTGATATGGAACCTGACGGTTCGTGATATGCTGACTTCGTCAGCGTGATATTCTATTCGCCTATAGCGAATAGAGTTATAGGAGAAGGGGGGCAGCGGTGGATGAGGTGTCGATTCCTCATTCCGCGTTCTCCCTCAATCTCCCATCCCGGAGGGAGCCAAGCCTAAGCCTTTTTCCTCATCTTTTCAAAAAGCTGAAAGACCGTCTTCAAAAGCTATAAGCTCTTTCATAATATTTTCGCTTCGGTGTGCGTCCGTCGGAAAGTACGTTCCTCTTTTTGCTAAATTAAGCATACGCCCTGTGTGATAGTACCCCAAAAGCATCGGCGGCAGATGAGTTACGGCATCGTCTTCGTTGCGTACGACGGTGAAATTTTCAAACCTTTTGCGTGTTTTGTTCGTTTCTATTCCCCAAAATACCCTCGGAGCACCGAATCCGACACCCGTAAGGCTTCCCCGTACGTCGGGACGGCAAAGCCATATGTACTCATAACACAGCAGCGCAAGAGCCGCCCCGTGGGAATATCCGACGGCGGTAAACGTGCGGAAAGAAGATGATAAAACGGTATCCTTCAAAACCTCCCCGGCTGTTTTGAAAGCGTTTACAAAACCTCCGTGTGCACGTTTTCCGTTATGGCGAACGGTGAAAAAATCAAGATTGCTCTGCCAATCGTCAAGCCCATCGGAATCCTGAAAATAAATGTATACGCTTTCACCGTCTTTTTTTACGGAAAGATCGACACCGTTTCCGTATTTTTCATATTCTGCCGTAAGACAGTTTTCAAAAAGCTCGCTTAACTTCATACCATCACCTCTTTACAGTATATGATATTAAAACAGTTTGGACACAAACATAGAACTTGACAAATGTATTAATTGATGTTACAATTAAGTTAGTTTTAATGTAATTGATGTAGTTTTATGATGACATTTTATATATCGCTTTTCTAAAAGTCTAAAGATGAATTTTGGAGGATAACGTTGAAAAAGGTTCTTTTTTATATTCGTGAGTGTTTCGGCGGCGGGGCGGAAAAAATACTGCTTGAATATGTCAAAAAATTGGATAAAGAAAAGTTTGATATAACGGTTATGGTACGCCGAAAGAACGGTGCATTTCTCGATAAGTTTGAAAAACTCAAAGAAGACGGCGTACGCTTTGAAAGAGCATTTGATTATTTAAAGCCCGGGAAGAATGTTTTTCAGAAGTTATACAATGTTGTAATTTCAAAACTCGGAGATTTTTGCGAGTTCAGATTCCCATCGGTTTTTTACAGACTTGCGATCAAAGAAAAATACGATGCGGAAATTGCATTTATGCATAATGAAGCGGCATCCATCATTGCTTCATCATCAAATCGCAGATCGCTTAAACTTATGTGGGTGCATACAGATCTCAGAAGGATAACAACGTGGAAGCAGTATTTCCGAACAAGAAAAAGACAGAAGAAATTTTTTGAAAAATTCGATCATTGCATATGTGTCTCAAATTTGGCGAAAGATGCGCTGAAAGACCTGTTGGACGTTGATAAAAACGTAAAAGTCATTCATAATCCCGTGGATCACCAAACGGTGACAAGACTTTCGGAAGCTTACGTGCCTTTTGAAAAAAGCGATATGATGACTGTATGCTCCGTGGGAAGACTTAGCTTTGAAAAAAATTACAGCATGTTACTTGATGTTCACGCAAAGTTGATAAAGAACGGATTTTTACACAGACTTTATATAGTCGGAGACGGTCCGGAAAAGCAGATGCTGAGCGAAAAAATAAAAACGCTCGGTATAGAAGACACCGCTTTTTTGGCAGGGTTTAAGGAAAATCCGTACCCGTATGTGAAAAACAGCGATCTCTTTGTTTGTTCATCCGTTTACGAAGGCTTGTCGGCAGCCACACAGGAAGCTATCGTCTTAGGTAAAGCGATCGTTTCCTCGTGCGCCGTAGTCAAGGAGAATTTCGGTAAATATGAATGCGGAATAATAACAGAAAACACACCTGAAGGATTGTATGAGGGAATGGTCAAGATGCTTACGGATAAAGAATCGTATGCGTTTTATCAAAAAGAAAGCGAAAAACGGTCGGAGGAATTAAAGTCAAACACTTGCATAAAAGAGGTGGAAGATCTGATAATGCAAGGATAGACAGAAGATATACCTGTTTACCGCACCCAAAGACGGCATATCAAAATAAAATAATATTGGTAATTTAAAATGAGCTGTTTTGAATCGTAAAACAGCTCATTTTTCTGTTGACATATAAAAAAAAGAGGTGTATAATTAATCTGAATAAGTGTGATAAAAGTATCACGAAGGGGGTATTTTGTGAATAAAGACTTGTTTTTTACATCCGATACGGCAAAAAGGCTGTACGAGGGATGCCGGACTCTTCCGATAATCGACTATCACTGCCACCTTTCTCCAAAGGAGATATACGAGGATAAGCCGTTTGAAAATATAGGCGAAATGTGGCTTTCGGGCGATCATTACAAATGGCGTCTTATGCGTACGTACGGTATTGATGAAGAAAAAATAACGGGTTCTGCACCGATCGAAGAAAAGTTTATTTCGTATGCGGAGGCTTTGCAGTATGCCGCGGGAAATCCTCTTTACCACTGGAGCCATATGGAGCTTTCAAAGTATTTCGGCATAGATACGAATTTATCCGAAAAAACGGCAAAGGACGTATGGGAGTGTGCAAACGCATATATAAAGGAAAATTCTATATCACCCGTAAAGCTTATAAAGGATTCGGGCGTTGAGGTCGTTTGCACGACTGACGACCCCGTTGATTCGCTTGAATATCATATAAAGCTGAAAGAAAAGGACCTTCCGTTTTCGGTCTTGCCGTCGTTCCGCACGGATAAACTTTTGTTAGTAAGGGCAGAGGGTTATCTTTCTTACGTAAAAGAGCTTGAAAAAGCCTCGGGTATTGAGATAACGTCTTTGAGCGATCTTAAAAAGGCTGTTGAAAAAAGACTTTTGTTCTTTATTGAAAACGGGTGTCGCTGTACCGATATGGGCATACAGGATTTTCCCGACGGAGTTTTAAGTGAAATAGATGCCGAAAAAGCGTACAAAAGCATCCTTGACGGAAAAAGCATAACGGATGAACAGTACGGCGGTCTTTTAGGCAATCTTACCGTATTTTTGGCAAATCTTTACTGTAAACACGGTCTTATAATGCAGTGGCATTTTGCCGTTTTGAGAAACGTAAATACATCACTTTTCAAAAAGCTCGGTGCTGACTGCGGCGTTGACTGCGTAGGCGATACGATAAGCGGAAAACAGCTTATGATGATGCTTGATAAAATAAACGAGTGCGGTATGCCGAGTCTTATCCTTTACACCTTAAATTCTGCAAACGCAGAGCAGATAGCCTCTGCCGCGGGTGCTTTTCCCGGTGTGCGTCTCGGTACTGCCTGGTGGTTCTGCGACCATAAAAGAGGGATCGAAGAACAGCTGCAGGTGATAGCGGAAAACAGCCCGATAGGCTCGTTTTTGGGTATGCTTACCGACTCGCGGAGCTTTACTTCCTACGCACGCCACGACTATTTCAGAATGATACTTTGCGAGTTTATCGCAGGCTTGGTTGAAAAAGAAGGATATCCCGAGGAGCTTGCACACGATATAGCATATAAAGTATGCTACGGCAATATAAAAGAACTCATAAAAGGAGGAACAAAATGAAGCTTACCTTTCGTTGGTACGGGGAAGACGATCCCGTAACGCTCGAAAAAATATCGCAGATACCGATGATGACGGGAATCGTTTCGGCAGTTTACGATAAAGCCCCCGGGCAGGTATGGAGCGAAGAAAGTATTTTAAAGCTTAAAAACGATGCTGCCGCGCACGGACTTGCTTTTGAAGTTGTCGAAAGCGTTCCGGTACACGAGGAAATAAAGCTCGGCGGTGAAAAAGCAGCGGAATATATCGAAAATTACTGTGAAAACGTACGCCGTCTGGGCAAGGCGGGAGTAAAGTGCATATGCTATAACTTTATGCCCGTATTCGACTGGTTACGCAGTGAGCTTGAACACAAACGCCGTGACGGCTCAAACGCCCTTGCGTACGATGAAGAAACGGTCCTTTCGATGGATCCCTTGAAAAGCGAGCTTTCACTCCCCGGCTGGGATGAAAGCTACACAAAGGAAGAACTTAAAAACCTTATTTTGCGTTACAGAAGCGTCGGGGAAGAACAGCTCTGGGAAAATCTCACCGTATTTTTAAAGAAAGTGATACCGGTTGCGGAAAAATCCGGCATCCAGATGGCGATCCACCCCGACGATCCGCCGTGGGGCATCTTCGGACTTCCGAGAATAATCACGAACAGAGATAATTTAAGAAGATTTCTTGATATCGTTGACAGCCCTTCAAACGGCATAACCTTCTGCACGGGCTCACTCGGCGCATCAGCCGACAACGACCTTGTCGCTATGGCAGGAGAATTTGCACAAAGAATACCGTTCGTGCATCTGAGAAACATCCTCCGCACGGGATACCGCAAGTTTGAAGAAGTCGGCCATCCGACACCCTGCGGTTCGATAGATATGAAGGGTATTGCAAACGCACTTATCAAAAACGGCTTTGACGGATATCTGCGCCCCGACCACGGACGTATGATCTGGGGAGAAAAGGGACGTTACGGCTACGGCCTTTACGACAGAGCACTCGGTGCGGCATATCTTGTAGGTCTTTTTGAAGGACTTACCGACGAAAAAATGGAGAAAATGAAATGAACAACGTAATTGTTATAACGGGCGGCGGCGGCGTTCTTTGCTCCTGCTTTGCAAAGGAGCTTGCAAAAACAGGCGCACCCGTTGCCATACTCGATATAAACTACGAAAAAGTAGAAGAAGTTGCAAAAAAGATACGCGACGAAGGCGGTATTGCCAAGGCGTACTGTGCAAACGTACTTGACAGAGATTCTCTTGAAAAAATAAGAGAGGAAATACACAAGGATCTCGGCTTTTGCCGTGTTCTTATAAACGGTGCGGGCGGAAACAATCCCAAATGCACGACCGATAAAGAGTATTACGAACAGGGCGATGCGGACGACGAAAGCATCAAGTCCTTCTTCTCGCTTGACAAATCGGGTTTTGATTTCGTATTCGACCTCAATATAAAGGGAACGCTTCTGCCGACGCAGGTGTTTGCACGCGATATGCTTTCGGAGGATAACTGCTGTATACTCAACATCTCGTCAATGAACGCATTTACACCCTTGACGAAGATCCCTGCGTACAGTGCGGCAAAATCAGCCGTTTCAAACTTCACGCAGTGGCTTGCGGTGCATTTTGCAAAGCAGAACATAAGAGTAAACGCAATAGCACCCGGATTTTTCGTGACGGCACAGAACAAGGCGCTTTTGTTCAACGACGACGGCACACCCACACCGAGAACGGACAAGATACTGAACAGCACCCCTATGGGACGATTCGGCAAGCCCGAGGAGCTTTTGGGCGCTGTAAAATGGCTTATTGATGAAAAAGAAGCAAGCTTCGTCACGGGTGTCGTTATCCCGATAGACGGCGGATTTTCCGCATATTCGGGTGTCTGATATGATAAAGCTTTCAGCATTTGCAGACGAGGCGGATAAGTCCCTTGAAGGTCAGATATCCGCCCTTGAAGAAAACGGAATACCCTTACTTGAAATAAGAGGCGTTGACGGAAAAAACGTATCCGATATCACCGTAAAGGAAGCTGAAGAAATAAGAAAAAAGCTCGATGTTCACGGTATATCCGTGTGGTCGATAGGCTCGCCGTTTGGAAAGATCGAAATAAAGGACGATTTTGCCCCGCATTTTGAAAAATTTTCAAAAACGCTTGAGGTGTCAAACGTACTCGGTGCAAAAAGAATGCGTATATTCAGCTTTTACCATACGGACGTGTCTGTAAGCTGTGGACTTTTTGACAGCGTTTGCGAAAGGCTTTCACGCTTTTCACAGCTTTCTGAAAAGCACGGTGTCATCCTTTGCCACGAAAACGAAAAGGGCATATACGGCGATACGGCGCAGAGATGTGAAGAAATACATCTTGCACTGCCAAAGATAAAAGGCGTTTTCGATCCTGCAAACTTTGCCGTCTGCGGTGAAGACGTCATAAAGGCGTGGGAAACACTCAGTAAATACTGTGAATATCTTCACATAAAGGACGTCGATGCAAAAGGTGAAACGACGCCACCCGGTATGGGAATATGCGAAATAGAAAAGCTTACGAAGCTTTATAAAGAAAACGGCGGTACCGTTGCAACGCTTGAACCGCATCTGTCCGTATTCGACGGTTTTTCTTCCCTTGAAAAGGAAGGCGAAAAAACGAATATCGTATGCAGATACAAAACGCAAAGAGAAGCGTTTGACGCAGCCGTTGTTTCGTTTAAAAACATTATCAAAGAGGAAATAAAATGAAAATAGGAGCACAGCTTTACACAGTCCGTGACTTCTGCAAAACGAAAGAAGACTTTTCCGAAACGCTTAAAAAAATAGCGGATATCGGATATACGACCGTGCAGGTGTCCGGTACGTGTGAATATGAAGCCGAGTGGCTTAAAGACGAGCTTTCCAAAACGGGGCTTAAATGCGTTTTGACACATTACAATCTTGATAAAATTAAAAATTCACCTAAGGAAGTTGCGGATTTTCACAAGGTGTTTGACTGTAAGTATATTGGAATAGGTGCGCTTCCCGGCGGTGCTGACGGACTTGAAAAGTTTGATGAATTTGTAAAGGATTTTCTGCCGTCATCAAAGATACTTAAAGAAAACGGTGCGTATCTTATGTACCACAACCACAATTTCGACCTCTGCCATATAGAACCGAAGGTGACGTATCTTGAAAGAATGGCGGAGATATTCGGAGAGGAAAACCTCGGCATAACGCTCGATACATACTGGGTACAGGCAGGCGGTGCAAGCATCACCGAATGGCTTGAAAAGCTCACAGGACGTGTGCCGTGCATACATCTTAAAGATATGTCGGTGTATAAAATGGAGCAGAGAATGGCATCCGTCGGCTCGGGAAACATAAATTTTGAAAAAGTTATAGAAAAAGCGGAAGAAGCACAAACGGAATATCTTTTGGTAGAGCAGGACGACTGCTACGGAAAAGATCCGTTCGACGAGCTTAAAGCAAGCTATTCTTATCTCAGATCCCTCGGACTCAATTAAGGGAAAAGAGGAGATAAGAGATAATAGATAAAAGATAAAAGATAATAGATAAGAAATTTGGTAGACGTTTTTCGTTTTGTACAAGAAAGTAAAGGCAATCATTATGGATAAAATAAAAGTAGGTATTATAGGTGTCGGCAATATGGGCTCGGCACACGCAAGAAACATTCGTGACGGACTGTGTCCGGAAATATCCCTCGTTGCTATAGCGGATATTTCAGAGGAAAGAAGACAGTGGGCAAAAACCGATCTTCCGAACGTCACCGTTTACGAAACGGCAGAGGAGATGCTCGACTGTGCGGAAATTGATTCCGTTATCGTTGCCGTTCCTCACTACGACCACCCGAAATACGCTATGGAGTGCTTTAAAAGAGGACTTCACGTTATGGTCGAAAAGCCTGCGGGCGTTTATACGAAGCAGGTAAGAGAGATGAACGAGGCGGCAAAAAATTCAAACGTCATTTTCGGTATGATGTTCAACCAGAGAACGGATCACGTATACCGCAAGATGAGAGAGCTTGTGCAAAGCGGAAAGTTCGGAAGTATCCGCCGTGTAAGCTGGATAATAACGAACTGGTACAGACCGCAGGCGTATTACGATTCGGGCGCATGGCGTGCTACCTGGAGCGGAGAAGGCGGCGGCGTTCTTCTGAACCAATGCCCCCACAACCTCGACTTATGGCAGTGGATATGCGGTATGCCCGTTAAGATAAGCGCAAAGATGAGCTTCGGAAAGTGGCACGATATCGAAGTCGAAGACGACGTTACGATAATTGCCGAATACGCAAACGGAGCCGTCGGTACGTTTATAACGACGACGGGCGATGCTCCCGGCAGAAACCGCTTTGAAATTACGCTCGACGGCGGAAATATACTCGTTGAAAACGGAAAAATAACGGTTACGGAGCTTAAAATGAGCGAGCCCGAGTTTTCAAAAACGAACACAGAGCCGTTCGCCTGCCCCGAATATACAGTCTACGAGCCCGAAACGGACAAAGAAAACACACAGCACGTCGGAGTGCTCAACAAATTCGCCTCCGCAATTTTGCACGGCACGGAGCTTGTGGCGTCGGGTGAGGAAGGTATAAACGGACTCACCATATCAAACGCCGCACACCTTTCCGCGTGGCTCGGAAAAGAAATAGAGCTTCCCTTTGACGAAGATCTTTACTACAACGAGCTTATGAAGCGTGTCGCAACCTCACGCCGTAAGGAAAACGTAACGGCGAAAACTGCGGATACAAGCGGTACTTATGGAAACAGATAACAAAGAATTACGCATCGGTATCGTCGGTATGGGAAATATGGGTTCAACCCATATGAAAAACATATACGACGGTAAAATAAAAGGCGCACGTTTGTGCGCCGTGTGCGATATCGAAGATGAAAAAAGAAAAAGAGCAAAAACGCTTTGCGGCGTTGAAATATTTGAAGATTACGAAAAAATGATATCTTCGGGAAGTATTGATGCCGTAATTATTGCAACTCCCCATTATCTTCATCCCGTTATAGCAAAATATGCCTTTGAAAAAGGCTGTCACGTGCTGACGGAAAAGCCTGCGGGTGTCCGTGCAAGCGACGTTATCAAGATGAACGATGCGGCTGAAAAAAGCGGCAAGGTCTTCGGAATAATGTGGAATCAAAGGACAAATCCGCTGTTTGCAAAGGCAAGAGAGCTTTTGCAAAACGGTACTCTCGGCGAACCGAAACGGCTTGTGTGGATAATCACAAATTGGTACAGAACGCAAAGCTATTACGATTCGGGCACATGGCGTGCCACCTGGAAAGGTGAAGGCGGCGGCGTTTTGCTTAATCAGTCACCGCACAATCTCGATCTGTGGCAGTGGATATTCGGTATGCCAAACGAGGTTCAGGCAACGTGCTTTGAAGGAAAATGGCACGATATAGAGGTCGAAGACGATGCCGTTATCAACGGATTTTATAAAAACGGTGCCGTTGCCACGTTTATAACGTCAACGGGTGAGTATCCCGGCACGAACCGCCTTGAAATAAGCGGAAGCCGTGGAAAAATGGTGATAGAAAAAGGAGTTTTGAAGCTGAGCCTTCTTGACGAGGACGAAAGAAAGTTCTGCTTTGAAGATCCGAACGGCTTTCCGAGCTATGATGTAAAAGAAAGCGAAACGGTGCAAAAAGAGCCTGAAGCGGCACACAACGGAATACTTCAGAACTTCACGAACGCAGTTCTTTACGGAGAAGAGCTGTTAGCACCGGGCTATGAGGGAATAAAGGAAATAACTCTGTCAAACGCCGCATACCTTTCTTCGTGGCTCGGCGGTAAGAGGATATCCTGCGACAAGTTCCCAAGTGAAGAATTTGATGATATTCTTGAAGAAAAAATAAGATCATCCAAAGAAAAAACGAACGCAAGCTCGCACGCCGAAGGGCAGTCGAGCCGCTGGATGACGAATTGGTGAGGATAAAATGAATAACGTAGATAAAATTATTTCGGATATCGGCATCGTGCCGGTAATAAAGCTCAACGAGCCGAAAAGAGATGCAAAAAAGCTTGCAGAGGCACTTTGCAAAGGCGGCGTTCCCGTAGCGGAGGTCACGTTCCGCGCCGCAGGTGCTGAATACGCCATTGAAATAATGAGACGTGAATATCCCGAAATGCTCGTCGGTGCGGGAACCGTGCTGACGGTCGAGCAGGCAGACAAGGCAATAGCCGCGGGGGCATCCTTTATCGTATCTCCCGGTTTTGATGAAGAGCTTGTACGACACTGCATAAATAAAGGCATCCCCGTGTATCCCGGATGCACGACACCCACGGAGTATCAGGCGGCACTCAAGCTCGGACTTGAGGTGATAAAGTTCTTCCCTGCCGAGCAGTCGGGCGGACTTGCCAAAATAAAGGCAATGAGCGCACCTTTCCCCATGCTCAAGATCCTTCCCACAGGCGGTATATCGCTTAAAAATCTCGCTCAGTATATAGGATGTAAGGCAGTCTGCGCTTGCGGCGGCTCGTATATGGTGACATCCGATCTTATTGACGGCGGCAAGTGGGACGAGATCACACAGCTGTGCGCCGAGTCCGTGAAAATAATCAAGGAGGTGCGTGCAAATGGCTAAGGTCGTAACCTTCGGTGAAATAATGCTCCGTTTAGCTCCAAACGGATATTACAGATTTTTTCAGAACGATCAGATGCAGGCAACCTTCGGCGGAGGAGAAGCAAACGTCGCGGTGTCCCTTGCACAGTTCGGTCTTGAAAGCACGTACGTGACGAAATTGCCAAGCCACGCGATCGGTCAGGCGGCAGTCGATTCGCTCCGTTATTTCGGTGTCGATACGTCGAAAATAACGAGAGGCGGCGACCGTGTCGGAATATATTTTCTTGAAAAAGGCGCATCGCAAAGAGGTTCCGTGTGCATATACGACAGAGCGGGATCGGCAATACAAAAGGCTCAAAGCGATGATTTTGACTGGGATATGATTTTTGACGGGGCTGATTGGTTCCATTTTACGGGAATTACTCCCGCACTCGGTGAAAATCTCGTCGATATATGTGAGGAAGCCTGCAAGTGTGCAAAAAAGAAGGGTATAAAAATATCCTGCGACCTCAACTACCGCGGAAAGTTGTGGACGAAAGACCAAGCGCGCGCGGCGATGACAAGACTTTGTAAGTACGTTGATGTTTGCATCTCAAACGAGGAGGATGCAAAGGACGTATTCGGTATCGAAGCGGAAAATACGGATATTTACGGCGGAAAACTGAATCACGAAGGATATAAGAGCGTTGCAAAACAGCTTCACGATACGTTCGGATTTGAAAAGGTCGCAATAACTCTGCGCTCGTCGATATCGGCAAGCGACAACGACTGGGCAGGTATGCTTTTCGACGGTGAAAACTACTGTTTTTCAAAGTCGTACCACTTGCATATAGTTGACCGCGTCGGCGGCGGCGATTCCTTCGGCGCAGGTCTTATATACTCCTGCATTACGGGAAAAAATACGCGTGATGCTATCGAGTTTGCGGTTGCGGCATCCGCACTCAAGCACAGTATCGAGGGCGACTTCAACCGCGTGTCGGTAAAGGAAGTCGAAAAGCTTGCCGCAGGCGACGGCTCAGGACGCGTGCAAAGATAAATAACAATAGGGACCGGCTCAATTTTGGTAAAATCCCAAAATTGAGTCAGCCCCTTTTTAATTTATTTTAAAAGAACAAAAGCCCCCAAGTGAGGCTTTTGGTAAGTACAAACGGATGGGCGGTGTATCCATCATCTCAGGTACTTCTTGCAAAGTGTGTCGGGAACCATTTCCGACCTCGCAGTACTTACAGAATAAGTATATTCCTTTTCCGTATATATTATACCACATAAGGGGTGCTTTGTCAATATTTTTGAGCGGAAATTATTCTTTGAATTTTACCAACCTACCGCTATGTATACGCCTTTGTAATTTTGACTCTTGTAAATCAAACATTGTTGATATATAAAGGGAGTTGGTGGATAAATCAACTTTAATGCCAAGCAATATATTATCTTTATATTTCTTTACCAATTCGATAGATTGATTGGCTTCATTTGGATTTATGCCTATATAGTCGGGATGTTCGATAATATCAGAGATGTAATCAATATACCTTAAACAATTACCGTGATTCCTTTTTACCAAGTGTGCCGGCAAGCCTTTCGAACGAAAGATTTCTTCTTGAGTTATGTTTATGCCGAGCAACTCATTAAATTTCTTATTATAGTTTCCGACCTTAATTAGTTTATCCAAAACTTGTCCTCTTTTCCGAATCATAACTCTCTGAAGGCATTATATCACAATTTGTTGTGGTTGTAAAGATATAATCGTGAAAATACTTTGATAGTTACGGAACGTGAAATAAATGACATCTTGATAAATAAAATCATCAAAAGATGTTATTTTTTTGCCGATAAGGAAGAAAATCGGCACTATAATGTGTATGGCGAGAAAAAGGGGCTGGCTCGAGTTAATTTTGAGATAAATTCATTGTTGCAATTACGCAAAACACTTGCATATCCAAAAAATAATCACGTTTTAAAATCACCGCTGTCAACAAAGAAGCGTGGCGCTTTGTGTAAAAAGGCGTGGAGGGTGAAATTTATATTGTAAAAAATAAGTAAATAAAATGTAATATTTATCTTTCACAGGTAGATTTTTATTATATTATATGGTACAATCAACTCCGAGACGTGGGCGTGTAAATGACATTGAAACCTACGCTTCAGGTTACTAATAATAAATTCATATAAAATGGAGGATTTAACAATGGCAAAGAAGTATGTTTATCTCTTTACCGAAGGTGATGCTTCGATGAGAGAGCTTCTCGGCGGCAAAGGTGCAAACCTTGCAGAAATGACAAAGATCGGTCTTCCCGTTCCCCAGGGCTTTACTGTAACAACAGAAGCTTGCACAAAGTATTACGAGGACGGCAAAAAGATCAACGATGAGATCCGTGCAGAGATCATGGAATACATCGATAAGATGGAAGGTATCACAGGAAAGAAATTCGGCGATAAGGAAAATCCCCTTCTCGTTTCCGTTCGTTCCGGTGCAAGAGCTTCCATGCCCGGTATGATGGACACTATCCTCAACCTCGGTCTTAACGAAGAAGTTGTTGAAGTTATGGCTGAAAAGTCAGGCAACGCTCGTTGGGCATATGACTGCTACAGAAGATTTATCCAGATGTACTCCGACGTCGTTATGGAAGTCGGCAAGAAGTACTTCGAAGAGCTTATTGATAAAATGAAGGAAGAAAAGGGCGTTAAGCAGGACGTTGAGCTTACAGCTGACGATCTTAAGGAACTTGCATGCCAGTTCAAGGCTGAATACAAGTCCAAGATCGGTACTGATTCCCCCTCTGACCCCAAGGAACAGCACCTCGGCGCAGTTAAGGCAGTATTCCGTTCTTGGGACAACCCCCGTGCAAACGTATACCGTCGTGACAACGATATTCCCTACTCCTGGGGTACCGCTGTAAACGTACAGG
>JAZOSS010000088.1:0-7283 GCA_045657205.1 Eubacteriales bacterium | reverse complement strand
GATAGGTCGGAGGTGTAAGCACAGTAATGTGTTCAGCTAACCGATACTAATAGACCGAGTGCTTGAACTGCTATAGTTCATTCTCACTTGATTGTTGTGTGACGCTTTCTTCTCTTCCTATTCGGTTTTCAGTGATCGTCGCTTGAGCCGGGATGATAATCCGGACTACCGTCTGAGAACATGCACCTTTAGCTCAGTTGGTAGAGCAACTGACTCTTAATCAGTGGGTCCCGGGTTCGAATCCCTGAAGGTGCACCAGAAAGTTAGTGTCAATATTGCTGAGGGTCCACCCGTTCCCATTCCGAACACGGAAGTTAAGCTCAGTTATGCCGACAATACTCGACTGGCAACGGTCCGGGAAGATAGGTCGATGCTAACACACAGTTGGTGTTAATGTTGCTGAGGGTCCACCCGTTCCCATTCCGAACACGGAAGTTAAGCTCAGTTATGCCGACAATACTCGACTGGCAACGGTCCGGGAAGATAGGTCAATGCCAACACAAGGGAAGCAAGTACAGAAATGTGCTTGCTTTCACCCCTTAAAAAGAAATATTCCTCCTTAGCTCAGTCGGTAGAGCGCATGACTGTTAATCATGATGTCGCTGGTTCAAGCCCAGCAGGGGGAGCCATGAAAAGAGCACTTGTAAAAGCAAGTGCTCTTTTTTAACTAAATCCGCCGATGGCGGAAGAAATCCACCTTCGGTGGATGAAATCGCTTCGCGATAAAATCCGACTTCGTCGGGATAGAAGAGACGGATTAAATTTCATCTGAGGCGGTACGACGAAGATTTCATCAGAGCTGTCGAGGATTTCATTAAATATTCGAGTTACAATATTGTAATACAAGCACAGGAAAAAGACGGTTACGAAAATATCCGTCTTTTTTAACGAAATAAACCCCCACGGGATTTGTAAAATGCACTTTGTGCGTGAAATATTGCTTAGCAATGTTAAATGTCTGCGGGCTTGAGTGGATTTATTTCATATCACTTGATGCGTTAGCATCAAATTTCACGTTTCACGAAGTGAATTATTTCACTAAAACCTAATAGCTCTTTAAATTCAAGAGTTTTTCGTGTTTTTTGAAAAAATATCTATTTCCTCATTGTGTCTGTTCCCTACCATTTTGAATTTGAGGACTTTAGGGGGATATCTTGAAAGAATGGTGGTTTTGTGTTATTATACAACTTAAAAGAGGCGGTGATTACGTATCTGAGTTGAGATATAATAGTTTTTTTAAAAGGGCTTTGAGGGCTATTTTGTTCTGTGCTGTCTTATTTCTTTCGAGTGTTGTGTTTTTTTATTGTATCTAAAATTCAATATGATCAGCTCGTATCCAATATGAAATCACTTGAATAAACTTTCATCGATAATAAATCGTGATATTCAATATAAACGCCCAAATATATAGAATATGTAGTTGGCGGGATTCTCACAGCAGAGAATTAAAATCGCTACGTGGATATCTTTTGCGCCAGGCAGCGGTGCGCATTATCAAGTCGGAGATAAGAAAATAATTAAGATTATATTGATCGTTCTTGCCGGTTTTTCGGTGTGTTTGTTCTTTATCTGTTATTTGGAATGTTTTAATATTCCTCAGTTACTAATTTATAGTCTTTGTTGAAGAAATTAAAGGAGCACTTGCAAAAGCAGGTGCTTTTTTATATAGATTTTATGTTGTATGTTAGTTTGTTAAAGTGTACTTTCAAAAGTAAATTACGATGATTTTTATAAAAATATTTTTTGGACAACGGGGATATTTATTTATAATATATATATTTTGTGTAAAATTTATTTTATTTTTTGTTTAAAATAATATTTCGAAAGAATGTCGAAAACACATAGTTATGATATTTTGTTCACTTTATCACAGATTTTGAGATTGCAAAAATTATAAAATGACGCGGGTTTGTTTTACTGTTAATATTTTTTCAAGAAAAATGATAATTTTTGGATTATTATTCGCTTTTTTTCGTCAAACTATTGCTTTTTATTATTCTCTTATGTTATAATAAATATAACTATATTAATAATTATTTTTAATAGAGTAAAAAGTTCATACAGACGAAAAAATGATTTTCTGTATAAAAAATCATTTTGAATACGATGAATTTTATACTCACAAATTATTGCATAAGACCGCATAACATATGCCGTTACTTAATACAGCTTGAAAGTCTATCTGAAATTATATAATAAGAGGTCATCCATGTTAGAAATTCTTATTTGCAGTTTAGAAAAAAATAAAAAAGATACACTAAAAGCATCAATTGCCGAAGTTGTCGAAAATATCGGAAGATCTGTTTCATTCGATCTGTTTTCGTATCCTGTTGATATGCTCGACCATATATACCATTCCTCGCGAATGCCTGATATTGTCATTGTCGATTCACATTTCAACAACGAAAACGGTTTGGAAGTTTCAAGAATGATCAGAGAAAAATTTCCGAATGTCAAGATCGTGATGACAGGCAAGGTTGATGATATGACAGAAGATCTGTTTTCGGTTCCGATCGATGGCTTGATACTTGACTTTGGAAACAAAGAGTCTGTCATAAGGTGTATCTCATTTATTTTAAAGCGAATAGAAACAAGCTCACGCCGACACATATCTTTGAAAAGCAAGAATAAGTTCGTTTCTTTTCGTATTGAAGACATAGTTATGTGCATGAGCGACAAGCGCAAGGTCGTAATACGTGAATTCAGCGACCACGAGTTTTATTTGAAGCTCGATGAGCTTCAGGAGGTTATGGGAGATGAATTTCTCAGATGCCACCAAAGCTATCTTGTGAATATGCGTAAAATAAAAACTTTTGATACGGAAGGCATCATTTTAATTGATAACAGCTTTGTCCCGATAAGTCAAAAAAAATACTATAACATCAAAAAAATATATCAAAATTACATAAAAGAAAATCACAGCATAACAGTGATAGATACATAAGCGGAGGTATGATTATGTTTAAGAATAACAAGAAAAAAATAGCGATCTTGCTTGCGGTTGCGATGATGGGATCTTTATGTGGCTGCGAAAAAGAAAATTATTATGAAAAAGACAATAATAGCGGAAATTACGGAGATTCTTCGGAACTTAAAAAAGTAGTTTTTGAAAATGAAGAAGAAAGCGTAAAGATTGGTACACAGACGCAACTTAAGTATGTTCTTGTTCCTTCCGGCGGAATAGTTAAGAGCTGTGTGTTTGAGTCGTCCGACGAAACAGTCGTTTCTGTAGATGATACCGGAAAAATAACCGCGCTGAAAAAAGGCTCGGCGGTTATAAAGGGAACTTTCAACGAAGGGGTGGTCTGTGAATGCACGGTTGTTGTCGAAGATATGCCGAGTGCTCTGATTACATGCGATGCCCCTTCCGAAGCCTATACAAATGACACATACGAAGCATCTGTTGCGTTGAACGGCTTTACAAGCGGTATGATAAAAGTTGTTTGCGGCGGTGTGACAGCAAGTGTTACTAACGAAGATAAAGTGACAGAGCTGAACGATGAAAACAATACCGCTTACATTGTGGGAAATGATTTTCGTTTGAATGTTACAATAGCTGCAAAGAGCGGAGAATGTTTCGTTTACGTTTTCTGCTATGACAATGGTGAGCTTATCGACGTGTATGAAAAAAGCATAAAGGTACTGTCGGATAAACTTCAAGTATTTCCTTCGCAAATAACCGTATCAGAGGGTGATTCGATATCGCTCGGATGTTCAAATACAGACGGAATTACGTGGTCAAGTTCCGATAAAAACGTAGTAAGTGTAAGCGGAGGCGGAGTTGTTACTGCAAAAAAAGCCGGAACGGCAAAGATAACGGCATCGAACGGAAAAGCAAAAGGCTCTATAACAATAACCGTTATAGAAAAGGCTGCTAATGAGACTTCTGCGACAGATGAAAATGTGTGAGTGTAAAGGAAAGGCAAAAAAATGTTTAGAGAAAACGAAAAAATGATATGTGCCGGCTGTTTTGCTGAAACAGCCGACGAAAATATATGCTACAGCTGCGGAAGAACTTTAAGTGAAAGCAGTCACGAAATAGCATTGAAAAAGGGAACGGTACTTAAAGAAAGATACGTTGTCGGAAAGTTAAACACTTTTGATGATCTTGTAAACAGATACACGGCATACGATAAGGTCGAAGGAAAGATAGTTCTTATAACGGAATATATGCCGAAAATATTGGCATCAAGAACCTATTCAACAGCGGAACTTAATATCGCCAACGAAAACAATTATCCGAATTATAACAACGGACTTCAGGTTTTTTCTTCGGCAGCTTCTTATTTCAAGGAAACTACACAGAAAGGAATGCAAAAATGCCTTGACGTCTTTTATGAAAATTTTACCGCATATGCGGTGTTTGAGAAAATAGAAGGACAGTCGCTCGGGATCATAATGAAAAACTTCAACAGCGACAGCGCTTTGGTCGTAAACCTGCTCAAGCCGTTGCTCGTAAGCCTTGAGGACCTTCACAGACAGGGATACAATTTCGGTCAGATATCTCCGATGAAGATAGTTTTCCGAAACGGCAAGGCAGACGACCCTGTTTTGTGTGATGCAGATCTGTACAGCCACGTGGATCTGAATATGGACACATATTGCTTCACGGGAAAACTGTCCGCGTTCAGCCCTATCGAAGCGTATATGTCAAGATACGTAAAAAGCAATTCAAACGACATATATTCGCTTTGCTTAAGCTTGTACTCGTGCTTTGATGAGAGAATAGCGGCAAATATCGAAGAAAACAAAACGATAGACAAAAGCATAATCAGAGCAAAAGGATTTTCAAATAAAATGGCGGATATTTTCGCCAAAGCTTGTTCTGCTGATTTTGCGGATAGATACTTAAATGCTTTTGAAATAATGTGCGATATCGGACTCAGAAAAAGAGAACCTCAGCAAGGAGCCAAAAATAATAAAAAATCAAAAAAGAAAACGATAGCACTTGTGTGTACGGGTTTTTTTACGGTTATCTTGATTTTGCTGATTATATTCTGCATTCGCTTCTGTGGAAACTCCTCAACGGGTGCAGGCGCCTCAGACGGAAACAAAAAAGAGGACGCAGATATCACGGAAGAAAGCGCAAATGATTCAGAAGGATCAAGTACGGACGATGTTTCCGAAGACGGTGAAAGCGGTGAAGTGTCGGAGGATGAAAAGATTCCGACTTCGGGAAGTATATTTGATAATTTTTTTCAGACCGATGATACTATGAATATAGATGACGAAAAAATAGTCGAAGACGATACTTCCTCAAAAGGTGAAGACAATAACGTAGGTGGCGATGATAATCCTACGGACAATGATGATAAACCTGTAGACAGCGGCGATAATCCTACAGACAATGATGACAAACCTGTAGACAGCGATGATAATCCTACAGACAATGATGACAAACCTGTAGACAGCGACGATAATCCTACGGACAGTGATGACAAACCTGTAGACAGCGATGATAATCCTACAGACAATGATGACAAACCTGTGGACAGCGACGATAATCCTACGGACAGTGATGACAAACCTGTAGACAGCGACGATAATCCTACGGACAGTGATGACAAACCTGTAGACAGCGACGATAATCCTACAGACAATGATGATAATCTTGCTGAAAACAAATAAAACACTATAGAGGGTATTGAAGATTAAACTGTGAAATAAAAAATCAAGATACAGATACCGCGAAATTACATTTATAAAGAACTACTCAATTTGAAATAAACCCAAGACGATTAATTATTAGGAGAAATAAAATGCTTCTTAACGGAAAATATTTATGCCCTGCATGTTTTAAGCAGTTTGCCAACGACATTGTTGAATGTCCTCATTGTAAATACAATTCAAATAAGAAGAACAATCCGAATATTTCGTGTGCTTTGCCCGTTGAAACGGTCCTCAACGGTCGTTACGCTGTCGGAAAAGTGCTCGGCAAGGGCGGATTCGGTATTACATATCTTGCGTACGATATCAGAACCGGTAACAAAAAGGCAATAAAAGAGTTTTTCCCGAATGACGTCGTATTCAGAACAGCAGGACAAAATATGGTTTCTATGTGCAGCCGTGATAAAATACCGCTTTTTCAGACCGGTGCTGAAAAGTTTTATAACGAAGCTAAAATGCTTGCTTCCTTTAGTAACTATCCCAATATCATAAACGTTGAAGAATTTTTCTACGAAAATGGAACCGTTTATTTTTCAATGGAATATCTCGACGGTATGGATCTCAGAAAGTATCTCATACAGAACAAAGGAAGAATAAGCAAAGAGATAGCAACGTACATTTTGTACGAAACAGCGAAAGCGTTGAGCTGTGTACACGCTCACGGCGTTCTTCACAGAGATATAGCACCTGACAATATATATCTTTGTTTCGACGGAAGAATAAAGCTTATTGACTTTGGAAGTGCAAGAAAGTATATGGACGATCAGAATGCAGGTCTGTCCGTGCTTATAAAAAGAGGATATGCGCCATTTGAACAGTATCAGCGTTCGGGAAACCAAGGAGCGTGGACGGATATCTATTCTCTCGGTGCTACTATTTATAATGCGGTATCGGGAAATATGCTTCCCGATGCGGCAAAGAGAATGGTCGGCGCACCCGTCATATATCAGCCGGAATATTTCTCATTGGAATTAGCAAGCATAATCGACAAGATGATAAAACCGGAGATATCCGAAAGATATAAAAGTACGGATGAATTATTCAATGCGTTGAATTCATTCAATCTCCCGCAGGCGTTACCGTTTAAAAAGAATGAAAAACCAAGCGGAAAAACGAATTCTTCGGGTTCAAATAATGTAACCCCCGTTTCAAACGGTAATAACACATCAAACGATGATATAAGCAGTTTGCTGAAGATTTTGCTTGTATGCGGAGGAATTGCGCTCTTCGCACTTATCGTTATAATCATTATTTTGTTACTGCTTTAGCCTTTTTGATATGTAAAGCGAAAATGAAGAAAGGTGATATTTATGTTACGGTTGAATGGCGAGCTGTTTTGTGAGCAGTGTTTTGAAAAAACAGACAGTTATCCGTGCCCGAGGTGCAAATTCAACGGCGTTGATGAAAAAAGACACGCCGTGGCTTTGCCGAAAGGAACGGTGCTTCTTGGAAAATATGTAATAGGTAAGATGCTTGGCAAAGGCGGCTTCGGTATTACGTATCTTGCGTATGACTACTCCAAAAAAGTACGCGTTGCAATAAAAGAATATTACCCGAGCGGGCTTGTCTACAGACAGCCGGGTGAAACTTCGTTGGAAAATGAAAAAGATAACGAA
>JAZOSS010000087.1:0-11731 GCA_045657205.1 Eubacteriales bacterium | reverse complement strand
ATATACTCACAAAACATAAATACTATTTTGGAGTTGCTTATGAATTACCGTATAGGCGTTGACCTTGGGGGCACCAAGATATGTGCCGGACTTGTCGATGAGAGCTACAATATTATTGACAAAAAGCAGATAAAAACGGGAGCGGAGAGGGAAAGCGAGCTTATACTCGGCGATCTTGCCGATCTTTGTCGCGACCTTTGCGCCGCAAACGGTCTTGAGCTTTCTGCGATCGAGGGGATAGGTATTGCCATTCCCGGTGCCGTAGTGCCCGAAACGGGCGTGGTGGTCTATTCCTGCAATCTGCCCACCTTTAAGTTCCTTGCCGTTACGGAGGAGCTGAAAAAGCTTACGGGCGTTTCCCACATAGAGATTGCTAATGATGCAAATGCCGCCGCCCTCGGCGAGGCTGTTGCAGGTGCGGCAAAGGGAGCGAAAAATTCCGTTATGATAACCCTCGGCACAGGTGTCGGCGGCGGTATCGTCATAAACGGAAAGGTCTATTCGGGCTTCAACTACGCAGGCGGTGAGCTTGGCCATATGGTCATCGAGCACGGCGGCGTGCCTTGCAACTGCGGAAGACTCGGTTGCTGGGAAGCTTACAGCTCCGCCACGGCACTTATAAGAATGACAAAAGAGGAAATGGAAAAAACACCATCATCTCTTATGGTCAAGGTTGCCGAGGAAATGGGCAAGGTAAGCGGAAGAACGGCGTTTATCGCTCAAAGACAGGGTGATGAAGCGGCGCAAAGAGTAGTCGATAAATATATCTCCTACCTTGCGTGCGGAATAACGAACGTAATAAATCTTTTCCAACCCGAGATACTTTGTATCGGCGGCGGCGTTTCAAATGAAGGCGACGGACTTCTCATTCCTTTGCTTGAAAAGATAAACAGCGAAGTCTTTACAAAGACTATCGAAAAGGAAAGACAGACTGTTGTTTGCATTGCAACACTCGGCAACGATGCAGGTATCATCGGCGCTGCCAACCTCGGTAAATAATATGAAGATCAAAAAATATTTTGTACCCGTTGTACTGTACGTCCTGCTTTTTGCAGGACTTGCAGTGGGTGCGTTTTACGATTACGAAATATCCTCGTCCTTGACGAAGATTGATGATTCCTGGGCACTCTTTCTCGAAACGTGGGCAGAGCCGCCGTCGCTTCTCTTCGTCGGATTTGCGTTTGCCGCCCTTGCGGTCTACGTTGCAAAACAAAAGGTGAAAGGACATATTTATCTGTCGTCACTCTGCGTTGTCGGCGGTATAATAGCGACGTATTCAACTATCACAAGAACGGTCGAATATTACAGCACCGAAGTGTACGAAATGGCTTTGACAAAAGTCTTGTCGGGACTCGGTGCACTCATCATAACGGCACTTTTTGTGATGATCTCCCGAAGAATAAAGGACGAAACGCTTAAAAAAATAAAGCCGGCACTCGTGACGGTCGTCGCTGTCGGACTTGCAACACTCGTTATAATTTCAGCAATCAAAACGATGTGGGGCAGACCGAGATTCAGAACACTTTCAGATGCTTCGGAATTTGCAAAATGGTACATCCCCGTTGGACGTGCCGCAGATGACGCACATAAATCGTTTCCGTCAGGACACACTTCGAATGCGGTAATTATGTATACGCTTTCCTTTGTTTTTGATGCACTCGAAGATAAGCGCAAAGCAAACATAGCAAAGTTCTCGGCAATCGCCTGGATCGCACTCGTTATGTTTTCAAGGATCGTGTGCGGCGCACACTTCCTTTCGGATACGTGTGCAGGTGCTGCGATAACAATGACGATAGTTATCGTCTGTCATAAACTCTTCTATAAAGAAAAAACATAAAAATTGGGGTCGCCCTGCGATCCCTTTAAATTTATGCTGAATTTTTATTTGCAACTTGTGTCCCCCGCCCACCCCCCCAAGTTGCAAAGCAACTGGGCGGAGGGACACATCACCGCGGCGCGGTGATAAACAGATGGGATAGTTAACGACTAAACTATAAATTACATAGGTAAAACAAATAATATGCGCTCGTTTAAATGTACACGGATCGCTTGCTACGTCGGATTTTTCACGCAAGCGGTCATAATCAATCTGGCACCGCTTCTGTTCGTGTCGTTCAAAAACAGCTTCGGACTTTCCTACGAGGAGCTCGGAAGACTTATTTTAATAAATTTTTCAGTCCAGATATGCACGGATCTTTTATCCGTAAAATTTTCCGAAAAAATACCGTTGCGCCTGCAAACGGTCACAGCACACGTTTTGTGCCTTGCGGGGCTCGTCTGTATGGCAACGCTTCCGGGTATTATGCCGCCGTATGCGGGACTCGTTACAAGCGTTGTGATGTATTCCGTCGGTGCAGGACTCATCGAGGTGCTTTTAAATCCGATAGTTACGTATCTGCCGGGGGCAAATACGAAGGTCGAAATACCTCTGCTTCACTCGTTTTACTGCTGGGGACACGTGCTCGTTTGTGTTTTGTCAACGGTATATCTTTACTTTTTCACAAATTGGCACGTTTTGACGGTGATGTGGGCGGTCGTTCCGCTTGTCGGTGCGGTCTTGTTTTTGCTCGTTCCGCTTCCCGAATTTGAAAAGGGCAAAACACGTACACCTGTAAAAAAACTGCTGAAAACCAAAGGCTTTTTAACGCTTATGCTCGTTATGGTCTGCTCGGGGGCATCGGAGCAAGCCGTCGCACAGTGGGCGTCGTATTTTGCGGAAATAGGGCTTAAAATGCCGAAAATGGCAGGAGATCTTATAGGACTTTGCGGTTTTGCACTTTGTATGGCGCTTTGCCGTATGCTGTACGGAATATTCGGTGAAAAATTCGATATAGGAAACACGCTTACACTTTCCTCGCTTCTTTGCGTCGCGTCGTATCTTATGATAACGCTTGTAAATAACCCGATAGTATCCGTCGCAGGATGTGCATTGTGCGGGGTGTCCGTCGCACTTATGTGGCCGGGAACGGTTGCAAAGGCAGAGGAGGATTTTCCACATGGAGGCGCGGCAATGTTTGCCATTCTTTCCGTTATGGGTGATATAGGCTGTTCGGCAGGGCCCTGGATAACGGGACTCGTTTCCGACTTTGTCGAAAAAAACACGTCTTTATTTAAAGATATTGCCGTCTTCGACGGTATTTCCCCCGAACAACTTGCCTTAAAATGCGGACTTTTTGTGATAATCGTCTTTCCCGTTTTGATGACTGTCTGCCTTGTTAATTATATAAGGAATAAATAGTCTGATATATCGTTTTATTATCACGGGTATCGGATGAAAATAAGCACCCGTGCGCCCCCAGCGGACATAGGGCGCACACCGCACAGCGGTGTTTTGCAAAATGAAAAAAGTTATCAAAAACACTTGACAAAATGATTTAAATGTGATATTATATTTTGTACAAAAAAGCAGAAACGATTTTTCCGTTCTCACCTTTACCGCCTCGGGCAGTGGGTTAATACTTATTACGGCTGATCTGTGCCGTGATTTTGGTATGCGGGAAAAGTGTTTCACCGCATTTTTTTAATTTATTTTGGAGGTGTTTGGCAATAAGCACTAAGGATCTTTTGATCAATGATGACATCAAATTGGCGCAGGTAAGAGTTGTCGGCGACGACGGCGAAGTCTTCGGAATAATGAGCGCAGACGAAGCACGTGATATCGCATACGACAGAGGGCTCGATCTCGTCCTCATCGCTCCTACGGCAAATCCGCCCGTATGTAAGGTCATTGATTACGGAAAGTACCGCTTCGACCGTGACAAAAAGGAAAAAGAAGCAAAGAAAAAACAGCAAAATGCCGAAGTCAAGGAAATCCAGCTTTCCCTTACGATTGATACGCATGATTTTATGACTAAGGTAAAACACGCCCACCGTTTCCTCAAGGGAATGGATAAGGTCAAGGTCGTTGTTAGATTCAGGGGAAGACAGATAACTCACCAGAGTATGGGTTACGACATTCTCAAACGCTTTGCAGATGCGTGCGCGGAATACGGCGCGGCAGATAAACCCCCGGTGGCAGAAGGCAGAAACATTACAATGATGCTTTCTCCCATAAAGCCCGATGCGAAAGCAAAGGCTGATAAAGCATAAGTAAACAAAGAATCTGTATACAGGAAAGGAAAAAATCATGGGAAAAATCAAGTCACATAAAGCCTCATCCAAAAGATTCAGTCTCACAGGAACAGGCAAGGTAAAGATCAATCACACAAACCGCCGTCACAAGCTCGGTAAGAAGAGCACGAAGCGTAAGAGAGACCTCAGACAGAGAGGCTACCTCAGCGATTGCTTCACGAAGACTGTTAAGTCACTCATTCCCAAGGACTGATTTAGGAAGAATAGGAGGAAATAGAAAATGGCAAGAATAAAAGGCGCATTGGCAACTCGTAAGAGAAGAAATAAAATGCTCAAGCTCGCAAAGGGCTACTGGGGTGCAAAGAGCAAGCATTTCAAGATGGCTAAGCAGCAGGTAATGAAGAGCGGTAACTACGCTTTCGCAGGCAGAAAGATGAAGAAGAGAGACTTCCGTCGTCTCTGGATCACAAGAATCTCTGCACAGGCAAAGGTTAACGGTATGAACTACTCCACATTTATGAACGGTCTTAAGAAGGCAGGAGTAACACTCAACCGCAAGATGCTCGCTGAGATCGCTGTTTACGACAAGGATGCTTTCGCAGCACTTGCAGAACAGGCAAAAGCAGCACTTAAATAAGTTCAAAATGGTACTTAAAAACCGTCGGTTTCCGTCGGTTTTTTGCTTATAGAAAATCCCCGCTAAGCAGTGATTAAAATAAAGTTTTTCAAGACACACTTAAAAGGTTCCGGTGAAAGATCAGAAATGAATCAACAGCTTAGCATGGTTTGCGGATAAAATATTGAAAAAAGTTCATTTTCTCGTTTTGTGAGACAAAATCCCACTTTACGGTATTGAATTTTCTTTCTCTGTACGGTAGAATTAAGCTGTCAAAAAAAACAATGCATCGTCAGTTACGGAGGTTTATATGGAGAAGAAAACGATCGGCACGTTTATCGCCGCTTTGCGAAAATCAAGCGGTATGACACAACAAGAGTTGGCTGATAAACTTAATGTATCAAATAAAGCTGTCAGCCGTTGGGAGCGAGATGAATGTGCGCCTGATATATCATTGATTCCCGCACTCGCAGAAATATTTAATGTTACTTGTGATGAGTTACTAAAGGGTGAGCGTATTTTTACCGACATCAAACACGGTAAATGTGAACCCAAAGTAGAAAAACAATTAAAAGCGCTTATTAATCGTGCTATTTCTACTTTCAAAACAATGATGTGGATTTCTTTAGCACTTTCATTAGTCGGACTTGTGTGCATGTTTGGTATTTCATACGGTTTTTACCGACCTGTAATTGGTTTTGCTGTGATGTTGCTTTTTGAGGTGTCCGCGTTTGTTCTTGCTGTTATCGGCTTGAATGAGACGAAAGATATAAAGACAAACAATGAGCTGTTTGAGTCAGCAGATGAAACGCTGTGTGCTCGGTTTAACAAAACTCTTGGCTCGTATTCGTTTGCTGCGTTTTTTGTAATAGCGGCGACGATACTTTCAGGTATTCCTTTGGTACTGTTCTCATCCGACTATTATGTTGATAGTGTTCTTACTCTCAAAAGCTATTTATCTGTTTTCTTCAGCGGCATTGCTTTGTTACTGGTATTTGTTTTTGTTACATTCAAACCCTATTATCTTGAATGGATTTCAACGAATAGATTTACTCGAAAAATAAAGGACGATGCCTATGGAAATGTAAAGAGGATGAATCGTATTCAAATCATTTTGATAGTATCGGCTTCTGTTCTTTTTTCGTTATGTCCTTATCTCATAATTTCCTTCGAAAATCGTACAATGTATTATATTTCAATTTGCGTACCTCTTGGAGCGTGTCTGGCAAATATTTTAGTAGGCATAATTTTTCTTGTAAGATATAAAGATGAAAGAAAAATGTTGTTGCTTCCTTGTATAAGAAACATCTTGTTGGTTGTTCCTGCTTTATTATTTGATGTTGTGCATGGTGTTTCATGGACATCTACAGACGGTGGTGTTCATTTTGACAGATACGATATTTGGAATTTTGATACTATGCTGGCGATATTATGGATAGCTTTGGTCATCTGTTTGATATTTAGGATCGTTGAAAAAGTGAAATGCAAATAAGACCACATGCAGCTTATAAAACAGGCCCGGATTTCTTTCGGGAATCTATCGTGTAAAGTTTTGGATTAAACAAGGTGTAAAGGATAGCCGATCAGCTCCGAAAACAATCATAACAACCCGAGAAAGATGTATTATCTTGGCGAATTTACAGATTTTCTCCTTAAAAATCCGAATATTTGTTCGGATTTTTGTATATTTGTTCATTTTTTGATGGTATAATCAATTAAGGGCAAAAATGTCCAAAACAGTTCAGTGAGGCGATTATATGGTTCCGCTTACCAAAAAAGAACAACAGATATACGATTATATAGTTGACGTTATAAGCCGCGGTGAGTGTTCTCCCACCGTGCGTGATATAAAGGATGCCACGGGTATTGCAAGTACCTCTACAGTACACAGCTATCTGCAAAGACTTGAGGATAAAGGATATATACAAAAAGAGCAGGGAAAGTGCCGCACACTCCGTACGGGCGAAAATTTCTCGCTGTCCATACCCGTTTTGGGTAAGGTCGCCGCAGGACTTCCGATATTTGCCGAGGAAAATTACGACGGATACATCTCCGTGCAGGTTCCCGGCGGCTATCCGAAGGAAAGCGTGTTTGCTTTGCGTGTTGAAGGCGAAAGTATGGTCGAAGCAGGCATACTTGACGGCGACTACGTCATAATAAACAAAACACCGTGCGCTGAAAACGGTCAGATCGTCGTAGCTCTCATTGACGACGAGGCAACAGTAAAAACCTTTTACAAGGAAAACGGACATATAAGGCTTCAGCCCGAAAACAGCACTATGCGCCCGATAATCGTCAAGGAAGTTTCCGTAATAGGGCGTGTGATCGCAAACGTCAGATTTTATAAGTAAACAAATTGTAAATGTTACAATTTCATATTGACAAATAAAAATATATATGATATAATCCATTCGTTAATCCGAAGACAGCAGGTTTCGGTAAAAGCGAAAGCTTTCCTGCCGAGGGGAAAACGGTATATACATTTTGTATTTTTACGCTTTCTTTTCGGTACTTGAAAAGAAGGCGTTTTCTGTTTTCGGAAGACAAAACCAAAACGGAGGTAAATATCACATGGCAAGCGAAAAAATCAAGGCCCAAAAGCAGCAGATCGTCGCTGATCTTGTTGAAAAGCTCAAGACCGCTTCTTCTTGCGTTATCGTAACGTATGCCGGTATCACGGTTGAAAACGATACAAAGATGAGAGCTGAGCTCAGAGAAGCAGGCGTTGAATACTCCGTCATTAAGAATACAATGACGAAGAGAGCTGTTGAAGAAGTGGGTTATGCAAAGCTTGGCGATGTTCTTGAAGGTATGACAGCTGTTGCTATCAGCCAGAAGGATGCTGTAGCACCCGCAAAGATACTCAAGAAGTACGCTGAAACAGTTGAAACCTTTGATATAAAGGCAGGCTTTGTAGACGGTGAGATACTTGATAAAGCAGGCGTTATGGCTCTTGCTGATATCCCGTCAAAAGAAACACTTATCGCGAAGATCCTCGGAAGTGTTCGTTCTCCTTTGTTCAACCTGGCATACGTGCTCCAGGCTATTATCGACAAGCAGGGTGAAGGCGCTCCCGCAGCTGCTGAAGAAGCAGCACCCGCTGAAGAAGCTGCAGCTGAATAATTTAGCTTCACAAATTTACTGAAAAAATACGAAAGGTGTATTAAAAATGGCTAACGAAAAAATCGAAAAGATTCTTGAAGAACTTGATTCACTTACAATACTCGAACTTGCAGACCTCGTTAAGGGTCTCGAAGAAAAATACGGCGTAACAGCTGCTGCTCCCGTTGCAGTTGCAGGCGCTGCTGCTCCTGCTGCAGCTGCTGCAGAAGAAAAGACAGAATTCGACGTAATCCTCGCTTCCTTCGGTTCCTCCAAGCTCGGAGGTATCAAGGTTGTTCGTGAACTTACAGGTCTCGGACTTAAGGAAGCTAAGGAAATCGTTGAAGGCGCTCCTAAGGCTCTCAAAGAAGGCGTTGACAAGGCTACAGCTGAAGAATACAAGGCTAAGCTTACAGAAGCAGGCGCTACAATCGAAATCAAATAATCAAAACGAAAGTTTTAAAAAAAGATGCGTAATTGGCGTGATACTCTGACGGGTATCACGCCAGTTTTATTCGCCTAAGGCGAGTGATATTGCTTTGCAGTGATATTCGGCTTACGCCGAGTGGTATTCGCTTCGCGAGTTTATGGCGAATAAAATATCACTGAAGCTGTAAGGCTTCAATATCACTATTGCGACAGCAATAATATCACTCCGACGAAGTCGGAATATAACCGAACGAATTGGCGATTTTGATGTATAATATTTTGTGAGGAGATTCTATGTCGAACAGTATTTTAAGAGATAAGGCAAAGATTTTTGCAAAAAACATTGTTTTTCTTTGCCGTGATATGAAATCCGAACACAAAGAAGCTGTCTTGATAAATCAATTACTGCGTTCCGGTACTTCTATTGGTGCCAATATTCACGAGGCGCAGTATGCACAAGGTACGAAGGATTTTATATCAAAACTCGAAATTGCACAAAAAGAGTGCTATGAAACCGAGTATTGGCTCGAACTTTTGTTTGAAACGGGTTGTATAGAAGAAACTATTTATAAATCAATTCAAAATGATTGCGGCGCTATACGCAGAATGCTGATATCCTCGTTAAATACTATCAAAACAAAACAATAATAAATTCTGTACTTTGTAATACAAAGGCGAAATCTATGATACAGTGAAGAGAAAAAACGTTGTGAAAATCAGAGGAAAATAATTTTTCGATTGAACGATGCAAATAAATATACCCCGACAGATCTTTGAAAATCTATCGGGGTATATTGCTGTTTTTTGTGGACCAAATTTGAAATATAGCAGCGATCCGGTTCTTGATTTTTTGGTACGTTTTTTTTATGTGACAGACTTCTACCGTCCACAGTTGTTCTTGCACAATTACATCTTTTCTTCTTTTGAATGAGGATTCTTCTTGTAATTTCTGATGCATCTTTCCGCAAACGGAAGCGACAGCAGACACACGGCGGTTATTATAAGAAACGAGGGGAAAAGACGCGGATTGCGTGAAAAGAACGTCACGTCGTTCCGCAGCACCACATCACAGCACAGCGCGCCTTTGTAAAGAGGATCGATCTTTGCAATTATCTCTCCGCGCGGCGTTATCGCAGAGGACATTCCGCTGTTTGCCGAACGCATAACGTATCTTCTGTTTTCGATAGCGCGGAGCCGTGCGTGGCCGTTATGCTCATAGATAGCAGCAGAATCGGAAAACCAGGAGTCGTTTGTCGATATACAAAGAAGCTCTGCACCGTTTTCAACACTCTTTTGCGAAAGAAGCTCAAATATGGAATCAAAGCAGATAAGTGAGCCTATTTTTCCGTATTCCGTGTCAAAAACGGTCGAATCATCTCCTGCGGCAAGATCGCTTGACGTTGCGTTTATATCCGAAAGCATCGGCAGGATCTTTTCAAGCAACGGGCGCGATGGCAGAAATTCACCGAACGGCACAAGCTGCTGCTTGTTATAAACCGTTTCGGACATTCCGCCGTCGGGTGTAAACATAAATATCGAGTTGAGCGACGTCCCATCGTCCGTGTTGTTGAACGCACCGACCAAAAGCGTTGATCCCGTTTCCGCCGATGCCCTTGCGAGCATTTCTCTGTAAGATGTGAAATAGTTTAAATTGACAGGGATTGCCGTTTCGGGCAGAACCATTATATCGGGAGAGTTTTTTTCGCTTTCCTTGTATATCATATCGAGATATATCTGCATAGCGGTGTAGGAGGAATCGCCCTCCCATTTTTCGCCCGACAGCATATTTCCCTGAAGAACGGATACGGTTATTATATCGCCCGATTCCTTTGAAAGATCCGAGTAATAAAGCGCTATACCGCCGACGGCATTTGCAAAAATAAGAAAAACGGCGCAGGCAGAGCTTATAAGAGCTTTTTTTCTGTCGCTTTCCTTAAAACATATGACGGCGTAAGCAATGCTTGAAGAGAAAAACACGATGATAAAAGAAATAAAAAATGAGCTTAAAATACTTGACGACTGCAAATAAAACAGTGCGTTTTGCTGTGTTACGGCAAGCCTTGCCCACGGCACACCCATACACGTTTTTGAGTTCAGCCATTCGGCAATACACCAGATACAGCTTATGTAAAGCGGAGATAAAAACGCTTTTCCCTTAAACAGTACGTATATCCGCATAAACACGGGGATAAACGAGAAAAGCACCGTCATAAGAAGCGACACGCCGAACCAGGCGAGGATTATATACCCGATGCTCATCGCTTTGGAAAAGCCTAAAAAATCGAGCGGGTACTGATAGATAAACCAATGAAATACCGCTATGAAATACGGGTAAAAAAATGCAAGTCCGTGAAGGTACATTTTAAATACACCCGTGTTTTCCGTTTTTTTGAATATGATATAAAAGAAGGGAATGAGCGAAAGATATATAAGTATCGGAATTTCAAATACCGCATACGTCATTCCGCTTACAGCTCCGCTGAGTATCAGAAAAAGGATAGCCATTTAAAAATTCTCCAGAAAATATATGTTTTCTTTTTTTACGGTAAACTCTTTTCCCTCAAGATAGGAAAGGAGATTTTTTTCTTCACTCTTTAAAAATTTCAGCTTGTAGGAGTACAGCGCCTGGTGCTTGTAGCCGAGCTTTTTGTCCTCTTTGTTCACACCGTATTTTCCCTCACCCAAAAGGGGATAACCGATGTGCGCCATGTGCGCCCTTATCTGGTGCGTCTTTCCCGTTATAAGGTTGACTTCAAGCAGGGAAAGACCGTTTTTGTATTCCTTGACCGTGTATTCGGTGACAATTTTCATACGGCCCTTTCCGGGTGTGTCGTACACAAACGACCTGCCTTTTGTGCTGTCCTTGAAAAGATACGCCGTAAGCTCGCCGTGAGGTGACGGAAGCTTTCCGTGAACTGCACACAGATACCTTTTTTCAAGACGGTGCGCTTTTATTTTTTCGTTCATTATGCGAAGCGATTCCGCATTCTTTGCCGCAATAACTATACCGCCCGTGTTTCTGTCTATTCTGTTGCAAAGTGCGGGGGCAAAGGAAAGCTCGCTTTCGGGCAAATATTCGCCTTTTTTATAAAGATACGCTTTTATTTCGTCGATGAGAGTCGGAAGTCCTTCCTCGTTTCCCGAATGGGCAAGAAGCCCCGGCTTTTTGTCAACGAGCAGGATGTTTTCGTCCTCGTATACTATCTCAATGTTGCCTTTCAGCCTCTTGAAAGCATCGTCGGAGGATGAAAGGGTAAATTCTTCATCTATAAAGCATTGCACCGCGTCGTTTTCGCACAGCCTGTAATTAAGCTCCGTGCGCTTGCGGTTTACTTTTATCTTTTTCGTTCTTATATACTTGTAAAGAAGCGGTTGCGGCATCGTCGGAAATACCTTCAGTATGAATGAATCAAGACGTTTTCCCGCATCGTTTTTGCCGACTGTAAGCTCTTTTAAAACAATACTCATTTCTACCTCTTATCTGTTCTGGCGCAGCACTTCAAAGGATAGGAT
>JAZOSS010000086.1:0-20970 GCA_045657205.1 Eubacteriales bacterium | reverse complement strand
GCCAAGCCTGCGGCTTGGATAAACAAAAAAGGAACTTTTGATAAACAAAAGTTCCTTTTTTGTTGGTGGGAGCGGGTGGATTCGGACCACCGAAGTCAGTGACAACAGATTTACAGTCTGCCCCCTTTGGCCGCTCGGGAAATCCCCCATATGGAGCTGGTGATCGGAGTCGAACCAACAACCTGCTGATTACAAATCAGCTGCTCTGCCATTGAGCCACACCAGCACATTTTCTATCTCACAGCGTTCTCCGCTGCAACACTGATATAATACCACAAGATTTCCGTTTTGTCAATACCTTTTTGAAAAAAAATATATTTTTTTTAGAAAAATAAAGATTGAATTTTTTCACCGCGTATTGTATAATAGCATTATCAATAAAATATAGGAGATATTACCATGAGCAAAATAAATATTGCCGTTATCGGATGCGGTACGATTGCAAAAGCTGCGCATATTCCGAATTACGTGGACAACCCCGATGTAAACATCAAATATTTTTGCGATATAATTCCCGAACGCGCAGACGAACAGGTAGCTTTACACGGCGGTAAAGCTATATACGATTATAAAGAAATATTAGATGATGAAGAGCTTGATGCCGTTTCGGTCTGCACACCGAACGACGTACATCAGATCATCACCTGCGATTTTCTTAAAGCGGGAAAGCACGTACTTTGTGAAAAGCCCGCCGCAAGAACAATTGATGAAGTACACGTTATGCAAAAAACAGCAGAAGAAACGGGAAAAATCCTCAATATAGGAGTTGTAAACCGTTTCAACGGTGCCGTAAATAAAATAAGAGAGATAATAAGTGCAGGTGTACTCGGTGAAGTATATCACATATACGTATCGTTCAGGCAGACACGTTCAATTCCCGGTCTCGGCGGTAAATTCACAACGAAAGAGCTTTCAGGCGGCGGTGTGCTTATAGACTGGGGTGTACATTATCTTGATCTTGTAATGTACTGTATGAACGATCCCGAACCTAAAACGGTATCGGCGCAAACCTACAGCAAACTCGCAACAAATATGCGTGAATACGTATTTGACAGCATGTGGGCAGGTCCCCCCGATTACAACGGAACGTACGACGTTGAAGAATTTGTAACGGGATTTATAAGAACGGAAGGCCCTACAATAACACTGAACGGTGCATGGGCACAGAACATATTCGTTCCCGAAACATACATTGATTTTATCGGAACAAAGGGCGGTATACGTCTTAATTACGGCGGAGATTTTGAGCTTTTCACAGTAACAAACGGCAAACTCACAACAGAAAAGCCCGAATTTGATTCATCTGTCAATATGTTTAAATCTGAAATTGACAACTTTGTACAGTGCATAAAGAACGGTGAGCATATCCGTTCTCACATCAACAAAGCGGAGATCACCGCACGCATAATGCAGGGCATTTACGATTCCGCAGAGTGTGGCAAGGAAGTTACCCTTTAATTATGTGTGTTTTCCGAACATAACACTTTTTCCGTTATGCTCTTTGACGTAAAACAGTTCGCCGGTTTTATATCTTATATATTTATCACGGCTTACTGTTTCAATTATTTCCCCGTGAAGCTTTGTGTAGCCTCCTTTTGCGGTTATATCGCTTACGGCACAAGATATTCGTTTTCTCTTTCTTCTTCCGCAGATAAAGACCGTAACGAACTCAAAAAAAGTAATTAATACAAAGCCGAAGCACTGCATATACATAGGCAGGGATGCAAGCGACATAGCAAAGGATAAAAGGCTTGAAGACATTGCACACACAGCAAAGCTGTTTTCTGTCAGCAGATAAAGTACGAAAAACAAAAAAGAAGAAAAAAGCCACAAAGACGGCATAATATCAAAAACAGTCAAGGCAACGACCTCCGTATTTTTACGGTGATTGTTGCCTTGATCTTTTTATTTTATTCGGAATAAATAAATATCTGATTTATTTTTGCACCGTCGCTGTCTGTAAGTATTTCAAAAAACAGCGGTATCGTTCCGTCCTCGGGATCGGGAAGATCGGGGCGGAATGCACCGTTATTATCCATAATATAATACGATACTTCAAATATTTCCCTCGTTATCGTTCCCGAAACGTCGGCAATCGACACAGGACCCGATTCAAGGCGCACCTTTATATTATATATTTTTTGCTGATGGATCGTATCGTCGAATTTTTCTATTGCAGTTCCGAAATTGTTGAAATAGTAATCGGTAAAAAACGTATTCAGCTTTTTGCCGTCCCCGTTCATCGCCGCGTCGAAATATTCGTACAGCATAGCAACAGACTTGGGAGCTTCATCTATTTCATTTTCCGTATACGTTATAGTAGTTCCCTGATATTCAACGCTCATATATCTGTTTTTTTCAAGATATTTTTCGTCGTCAAATATATTTTCTCCCTCTTTCGGCTCATAGTATCCGACGTCGCTTTTGTAATCAAACGGATCATACGAGCGCACTATGGTATTTCTTTGCTCTTCCGCATTTGAGCACTGTTTTATGACAGATACCGTGATAATTGCAAGGCAAAGAAAAAGTATAAGTGCAAAAACGGTCTTTTTATTTATTATTTTCCTATTGTGTTCCACATTCAGCCCATTTCCCAAAATCTTTTTACATTATCTTTTCCGACTCTTATGCCGAAAAGATTATCTTCAAAGCCTTCAAATTCAATAGAAATATATCCGTCGTATCCATTTTTCTTGAGAATTGACAAGCTCTGCGCTACACGGGCATTACCGTAGCCGATCACCGTACCGTGCAAATAGTTGTTCGCTCTCGTTTTGAACCAACCTTCCCCGGGATTCGTTTCGTTGCCGGGTTTGAAAAGAAAATCTTTTGCGTGTACCATTTTTGCATAGGGTGCAACTATGGCAACTGATTTTATAGGCTCTTCGTCAGCACACATAAAGTTACCGAGGTCTACCAGCGCACCGAAATTTTCATAGTTTACAGCAGAAATGAGTGCTGCAACTCTCAAGGCATCCTGAGAATAAAATCCATGATTTTCCGTTGCCGTAACTATTCCCTTTCCTTTTGCATATTCGGAAACACGGCGGCTTCCTTCGGCAAGGCGAGGTATTGCATTTTCATAAAATTTATATTCGTGTCTGTTTCCGTGGCCGTATGCAACGTCATGACGAAATGTTTTTGCTCCGTATGCAGCGGCAAGATCAACCTTTTCGCAAACACGTTTTATTTCCTCATCAAGATTTTCACCCGAGCCGAAAAGAAAATCAGCCGATGTACAAAATGATGCTACTTCAAGCCCCTTTTCTTCACAGTAGCTCTTTACTTTTTTCGCAAGCTCCCAATCAGTGCAGTCTTTGTGCATACCGTCAACTATCTCGATGCCGTCAAAGCCGTTTTCTTTTGCAAAATCAATAGCACGGAAAATCCCAAAGTTTTCATCTGCCATATACTTACCAAAGCTGTAAGTGCTTACACATACTTTCATATTTCAATCTCCTTATAATATAAATTCCACGGCAAAATACCGACAGATTTTTAGCGTACAATTAACTTAAAACGCTTTACATCAGCGTATATATCCCAAATACCGAATAACGTATTTGCTTCATAAAAAAGAGAATAAACAGCCGTACAAGTTCGGACTCTTTCGCAAAAGCCGTTATATGAACATCATATTCACCGTCGGAATACTGTGATGGAATACAGTCAACTTTAACTGTCTTTATACCGAAAAAGTCGCTGTAAAACATAATATCGGATATTGTGTTTTCTCCGTCGTATCTTATATAAAGCTCGGCATACCGTTCCGCTTCTTTTTTGTAAGGGGTAAGCGGTTCTGTATTTTTACCGCAAAGAGCAAAACGCGTTTTGACGTTTTCGTCGTTTGACAAAACATCTGAAGCAAGACAGATAAACAGTTCGTATTTCGATATGAGATTATAAAATCCCCCAAGTCTTCCGTCTGTGGAATTTTCAATGGGAAGTATACAAAAATCAGCCTTACCGTCATAAACAGCTTCACATACGGAATTAAAATCGGCATAGTACGTTATATTTGACGACGGCACGTATTTTGAAAGCGATCTGTAGGCTTTGTCAAAGGCCGGATTTTTAAAGCAGGCGATATTTCCCGTGTCAAGCTCAAAGGATAAAGGCTGTAAAAAATCACTTATTTTTCTTTTTCCCGGGGTTATTTCATCAAGCACGGAACAAGCTGTAAGATACGTAAGCATTTTATTTGTTTTTTCGAACATTCTGTACTCGGGAAAATCAGCTTTCGGTATATTCACATCGAATATTTTATTGAACTGTTCCTTCGTTTGCTGTGATAAAATACCGTCTGCACGGGAAAACGGTGCAAGCAGCTCTCTTAAAACGGCATACATTCTTTCCTCAGTGCTTTGCCTTTTCAATTCGAGGCGCAAATAATTTTCGGTATCTATCGTGTATGACATCGTGCCCCCATGATATACCTAATATATTAAATAAATGATATAATATTTTGTTCTTCAATTCAACATCAATTTTGTAAACAATTACCCGTGCAAAAGCAGGTAGTTTTCAACACCACATCATTTAAAAATAAATACTTGACACGGTATTTGAAAAGTGATATACTGTATAAAAACGGTTTTACGAGGTGATAGTTTGAAAGCTTCCGTTTTATCAGAATTCAGCGCTCCGAGCTGGCAAGAGCTCCCCGATATAGAGCTTTATATGGATCAGGTTCTTGCAATTGCAGAAAAGTATTTCGGTATATTTTCATACACCGATGAAAATAATATAACGTCGTCGATGCTTAACAACTACGTCAAACAAAAGGCAGTACCCCCTCCTGAAAAAAAGCGGTACAACAAAGAGCATCTTTCGAGATTTCTTATGATATGTGTGCTGAAGCGCGTGTTATCAATTGCACAGATAAAAACGCTTTTTGACTCACTTTTTTCTGAATTTTCGGCACCTGAAGTTTACACTCTTTTCGTTTGTGAGCTTGAAAGTGCGATAGCTTCGCTTTCAAAAAACGCACCCCTTCCGCCTCTGACCGATGAAAGCACAAGCGTTTTATCACTTCGCTATGCGGTACGCTCGTTTGCTTTTCTTATGTTTTCTCAAGAAAACCTCCCGGGGCTGAATACAGAAGAAAAAGCAAAAGAAAAATCCGCAAAAAAAGAAAGCGAAAAATAAGTCTGTATAGCCAAAAGCCCCGATTTCCCGGGGCTTTTTACTATACTCTTCTCTTCGCTTTGGGTATAAGTATCACTTTTTTATTTGATCCTTCGACGTACGTGCCGTTTACCTTTTGCAGATCATTTGCAAACACACCGTATTTTTTGGCAACATCCCACAATGTTTCTTCCTGTGTCGGATAATAAAGCGTAAAGGCTGACGTAGTATCTTTTCTGCATTCTTCGGTGAACACCGCCGTATCGACGACCGGGCGGGTGTTTTTCTCGCACACCATCGAATCGACATATATTTCAGCATCGGCAAAGCATCTTTCACCGTCGCATCTTATCTTCACGTCAGTACATTTACAAGACGACGTGAAGGCCTCGTTTGCAGTCTTGAAAGGTGAACCAAGCTCACCTTTAAACGGTAACAAAAATCTCACACAGTCGTATTCTTCATCACCGTATATTACAGTTATCTCGGCATTTCCCGAGCATTCAAGCCTTCCGTCGGATACCGAAGCGGTGTGAGCTTCTACGTTTCCCGATGCAAAAAGCACCCCGCCGTCTATTTTTTGTGCAATATCCTGCGGTATTTCGTAATTTATGCTGAAATTCCCTTTTACGGTAGACACGTTGCTTTCAGCTGATATTTCTTTTCTTTTAACGTCACATCCGCAGGACACGCAGTAAATATCGGAAACTGCTGTAAGGACGCCTTCATTTTTACACGTCAGCTTTATATCATAAAGAAAATCAAGCTCTATTACTCTTTTTTCGCCCTGTGCATCCTCTGCAACGGAAGCTGTTATATCGTAAATAACCGTTTTACCGACGCATACGCTGTTTTCGGTTATTTCACCACAGTTTACCATATGAGAAAGCATAACGGACACGGGTAAAACGAACGCCTGCGGTACTTCTTTATCAAATTGCGTTTCGTATATAACAAAGCCTTTTGCCTCGGTACGCACGTTTGCTTTGCCGCTTTCCGTACTTACTTCGGAGGCAAGCGGTACAAGTGATACAAGCACGACTCTTTGCGCTTGCGGCGCACGTTCCGGAATTACGATATCCTCTGACATTCCTATTCCGTTTTCACTGCACACATACGTATCGGACATCTTTATTTCGCTTACGCTTTTCTGTATATTTTCTTCATTGACATCAAGACCGCTGTACACGGGCTGTGTGTTTTCTTCTGCGTAAACGTCGGCACAGGCTTTGATTTTCGCTTTCAAAGTAAGCTTACGGGGATCTGTTGCACGCACCGTTATGCTTTCTTCTTCAAGTGAAAGATCGCATATACTTCCGCCTTCATCTGCATTTATACTGTCGTGAAGCTCACTCTTCATTTCTGCATACTGCAACGTCTTATCTTCGCCGCGATAAAGCACGCCGCAGCTTATACAGCCGTCGTATTCTATTTTATCGTTCGAAACGTACACCTCCGTATTTCTCGTGCATGGAAAAACGTGAAGCACCCTTTTTATATCGGGATAATAGTCGGGCAAGGTATACTCGCACGATACTTCCGTACGGCTGTTTTTTGAAAACGCTTTCTTTATCAACTTGCTTTCTTCGTTTATTTTTTTCATATTCGTTTACACACCTTTCTGAAGCTCTTGTACAGTATATTAAAGCAGATGAAAAGTTATGAATAAAGCCCGTTTTCCTTCATTCTTTTTTTGATCTTGGCAAGGGATGCCTTCTCTATTCTTGAAACGTAAGAACGTGATATACCGAGCATTTCGGCTACCTCCCTCTGCGTTTTCGGCACTTTTCCCGCAAGACCGTACCTCAGTATTATTATTTCTTTTTCTCTTTTATCGAGTGCGCTGTTCAGTATTGTCAAAACACTTTGAAGCTGTATTTTTCTGTCAAGGTCCTCGGCTATCGTGTCAGGTATGCTTATGATATCGGAATACGTCAGCGGATTGCCCTCCTTATCCGTATCGAGAACTTCGTTTATGGATATCTCGTTACGCAGTTTTTTGTGACTTCTGAAATGCATAAGTATTTCGTTTTGCAAGCATTTTCCCGCATATGTGGCAAATCGGGTGCCGTTTTCAGGTTTGAAGCTGTCTATCGCTTTTATAAGTCCTATCGTGCCTATTGATATCAGATCGTCGTAATTTTTTGAAAGCGTACAGTATTTTTTAACGATGTGTGCAACGAGGCGCATATTATGATTTATAAGCTTTTCCCTTGCATACATATCACCGTTTTTCATTTTTTCAAAACATTCTCTTTCCTCCTTTTGAGAAAGCGGCGGCGGATATATATCGCTGTCGCTGACTTTAAGAAAAGCGAAAAAAAAGTTGTATATAAACGCAAAGAAACCACCCACGGACACAGTCCTCCATTCATATTTTTTTAACATGTTGTTACCCGTAGCGATACAATAAGAGTATACAATAATGACTATGTACGTTACTATTTTTATAGAACAGTGAGGGTTTAATAAAATGAAAGTTGCAGTAATAGATATCGGATCAAATACGGTCAAAATGGACGTATTCAACGTAAACGGGAAAGAATTTTCCCTTCTTTCGGCTAAAAGCGAAAAGGGAGCCCTTGTAAAATACAGAAAAAACTCCCGTCTTACGGAAGAAGGTTTTAACGTCCTTCACACCTTGCTTGAAAAATATATCATACAAGCCGCATCGTCCGGCTGTGAAAAAACGTATGTTTTTGCAACGCAGAGTCTGCGTGGAACAGAAAATGCAAATGAAATATGCAAAAGAATAAAAGCCTCCTTAAAGGTTGACATTGATATAATAAGCGGAGAAGAAGAAGCACTGTACAGCTTTTATGCCTTAGTAAACGAATGTAGGGAGACCGACAAAGGCATAATGGCTGATATGGGCGGAGGCTCGCTTGAACTTGCAGACTTTTCAAACAAAAAATACATAAGTCTTTGCAGTACCCCGCTCGGTGCATTATACGTTAAAGAGACTCTCGGAGTCGGTATGATACCGAGTGATGTCGACGAAGAGAAAATAAGAAATTATGTATCAGACGTTTTAAAAGACGTGCCAACGAAAAATATGGACACCGTATATATAATCGGCGGCACGGCACGCACGATATTTTCAATATGTTTTGAAGGAAAAACGGAAGTATCGCTTGCAGATGCCGAAAAGGCATATTCAATGCTGTCAGCTTCAAAAGAAAAAACATTTGATCTTTTATCACTTAAAGCCTCTAAACGTGCTGACAGTTTTATGACGGGATTTTACGTATTCATCACGCTTTGCAAGCATTTCGGTGTAAGCAGACTCGTACTTTGCAAAGCAGGCGTACGTGACGGGTATTTAGCTCACACACTTGAAAAAGAAGATGTTGAATGATATGAAAAAATTTTTATACAAAACTAAAGCTGTTGTTTTTGCCATTTCTTTGATCCTGATATTTTCCTCGTGTGCCGACGGAATATCGGGGCTTTTCGGAGTCGATAACGCCGATTACTCAAACGAAAGCGCCATAAAAACTCACGAAACCGAGTCTGAAATATCACAGCAGCTTGAATCCGTCTGCTCCGTTCTCACCTTCGGCACAGGGGATATCGTCTGCTTTTCAAGCTTCAAGGACGTATGGCAGCAGTATTCGGACACAGTCCTTTGTTATCTTGCAGGAACGTATTTTGAAAAATATTCCGCAGACGATGAAATGTTCACCCTGCTTGCGGAAAATTATCCCGAGCTTAGCGTAAACACCCTCATTCCCGCATCGGATTTTGAAAATACCGTATACAGGCTTTTCGGCGGCAGTACGCATATGAAGCACAAAAGCACATCACGTTTTTCGTATCTTGACAAAATAAGTGCGTATATTTCAACCGGAAAGACGGCGGCAGAATACACAGATGTACGCATTTTATCGCTTGTTGAAACACAAAACACTTATCGGGCTGTCGTTCGCTTTTCGCAAAACGGTTTTGCGTTTCCTTCGGATTATTCTATAATATTCCGCAAAAGAGCCGACGGTGAGATACCGTATATATATTCCGTAAATGAGAGTGAAAGCGTTACAGCAGACACGTAAAAAACAAAGATTAAAGCATAAAACTGTTGAAATATCGGTTATTTTATGATATGATTAAGTGAGAACTTCGGTCTTGTGTTTGCGTTTTACAGATAATGAACACAAAAGGGCTGTTTAAGATCAACAGCCCTTACTTGATATTATCTGTATAAAATATTTCAACGGAATCTTTTGTGATTACTATCTTTTCTATCAGCTCACGGAGAACGCTCTGCTTTTCTTCCACGGTCATAACGTCCCACACACTTTGCAGCGCGTTAAGCTTTTCAAGCTGTTGGCGGGACTTTTTGGAGATGCTTCTGGTTTCTTTTTCAGTCAATATTTCACCGTCGATTTTTGAAAGCTCTTCTTTCAATCGGTCTATTTCTTCTAAAAGAACGTCGTCATCGGCATTTGAATAAAGCTCGTAAAGTCTTGAAAGCCTGCGGCGAAGTGACGTTTTAGTCTTTTCGAGTACTTCGAGAACGTCGGTAGTATCTGTCTGCGGCGTCTTTTCCTCGTATTTTAAGGAAAACAAATCGTTTATCACGGTCTTTTCAAGCTCTTCTGCTGAAATGCGTACGTTGTCGCACGTCACTCCTTTATGCAGATGTGTTTTTGAGCTGTCACGGGAATAACAGTAAATTCTGTATTTACCGTCACTCCATTTCTGGTATCGCATTTTTGCACCGCACACACCGCACACAACGAGCCCCGACAGCAGTGACTTTGACGTTCTGGTATTTTTCCTTGCTCTTCTTTCCAATTCCTCCTGCACGGCATAGAACACTTCCTCGGATACAAGCGGTTCGTGGCATCCTTTATATTCCGTGCCGTTATACACGATATAACCGATATTCGTTTTTCTTTTAAGTATCTGTACCGCAAGCCTTTCGTATTTAAGTCCCGTAAGCTTTGCAATTTTCAAGGTAGAATACCCCTGCAAATAAAGCGAATATACCTGCCTTACGGTTTCGGCGTCATCATTCGGAACAAGGATCCCCTTTGTTTTGTCGTAATCGTATCCAAACGGTATTTTACCTCCACCGCGCCACAGTCCGCTTTTGACTCTTTCTTTCATACCGATACCGGTACGCTCTTTTATCGTTTCCCTTTCAAGCTGTGCAAACGCTGACATTATACCAAGCATTGCACGCCCGATAGGAGTTGACGTATCCATATTTTCACGAAGCGATACGAACCCCGTATCATTCGGTATCAGCACGTCCTCTATAAGATAAAGCGTATCCTTCTGGCTTCTTGAAAGACGGTCGAGCTTATACACTACAACGCTTTCGATCATTCCGCTTTTTATATCGTTTATAAGGCGTTTCATTTCGGGGCGTTCGATATTCGCTCCCGTATATCCGCCGTCAATATAAAAATCGTAGTCCTTTATTTCACGGCTTGCACAGTACCCTTCTAACATCTGTATCTGCGCTTCGACAGAATACCCCTCCTCCATCTGGGCATCGGTCGATACGCGTATATAAAGCGCTGTTTTACGTTTCTTCTTTGTATCCGTCATTTATATCGTATTCGGTTTCGCAGATCATTCGTTTTTTCACGTTATCAAGTGCCATCGTTATTTTGTCGGACGACACCGTTTTTGAAGATAATTCCCCGTATTCTATCGGTACGGAACCGATATATCTTTTAACCGTCATTTTTACCTCCGAATAAACTTTTAAAGTAATTTTTTCCGTTTGACGGTAATTTAATCAAAAAGGTCTGGTTTTATATGAAATTCAAACGTTACGCATCATTTATCTTTTCAATCGTATTTCTTACGTCGATTCTCGTATCCTGTTCTTCTTCGCAGGATACATTTAAGGGTATAGACTCCCCAACGTCAGAAGCCCCGTACAGCATAGACGTATCTGATTATTCGGGAAATTCCTATGTTTTGGAAAAAGCTCCGGCGGGAATATACGTATCCTCACCGAGTGCTGCCGAAACGCTTATAGCCTTAGGCTCTGCCCGTCTTATACGTTCTTGCTCTGCAGAATGTAAAGATATAAAAGGGATGCCCTCTTCCACATCCGAGCGCAGTACGTCTTTTATAACACCGCAGATGCTGAAGGACCTCGGCGTTGACACGGTCTTGTTTTCTTCTGAGGATAAAGCCGTAAACGCTGAAGAATACAAAGAAGCAGGTCTTAAAGTATTTATCTTTCAGGATAAAGGAAAAATATCAACAGCCGAATCAAATATCCGCCTTGCAGGGGCAATAACATTCAAAACGCAGCTTGCAGAAGAAATAATAGCAGACATCAGAAACGATATCGACGTTGTACGCTCGGTATCAGAAAACAAAGCGTCAAAGCGCACGATTTACCTTGAATGTGGAAATCCCGACAGCTTTTCAGCATACACAGACAATTCACTTGCAGGTGAGCTTCTTACGATCGCAGGCGGTGAAAATATATTCACAGCGCAGACCGATACGGTCACAGCCGATATTGATATCATAAAAGAAAAAAATCCCGATATAATAATAAGCTTTGTAAACGACGAGTCGTACACGGCAAAATCCATACGCAACCGAGAAGAATTTAAAAATGTAACAGCTTGTAAAACAGGGCTTGTTTACATATACGATGAATCGCTTCCCGCAATACGTCCCGCCCCGTCGATATCCGACTCTCTTTATGAAATAGCAAAGCTTATAGGAACTGTGGAAAAATAATTATTATGTGCCGCCGACAGCGGCAGAATGGAGAAAATTATGAAAACAAGAATTGAAGAACACAAGAATTTCGGAAAAACGCTCTTTATCGAACACGGTGATATTACTCTCGGCATTACGGTCGATATAGGTCCGAGAGTCATTTATATGTCATACAAAGGCTGTGATAACCTCTTTTATGAGGACACGGAACGCAGAACGCAGAAAAACGACCAGACGTATCAGGACAAATTCGGCAAGGACAGTGCGTGGTATCTTTACGGCGGCCACCGCATCTGGATGTCGCCCGAGGAATACCCCGCAACGTATGATGCGGACAACAACCCCGTTGACTATACGGTAGAGGGTGAAACGGTCACGTTTGTACAAAAAGCTCACACAGGCAGTACGATCACGGCAACACTCAAGCTCGTATTTGAAAACGGCGGCATAACCGTTTACAACACGATAAAGAACGTAACCGACAAGACGATAAACGGTGCGGTCTGGGCATTATCCGTAATGGCACCCGGCGGCGTGGGATTTGTAAAGCTCAACGACAAAAACACCGGACTTTTGTCAAACAAAAAGCTCGTGCTTTGGCCCTATACGAAGCTTACCGATAAAAGACTTTACCTTTTCGACAAATATCTTGCAGTTAAGCAGGACGCATCTGCCGGCTGTGATTTCAAAATAGCAACTGACAACGACAGCGGTGTTATCCACTACTACAAAAACGGCACGCTCTTTACAAAAGAATTTGATATAGAACAGGGTGCGGAATATCCCGACTGCGGTGTGTACTGTGAATTTTTCACGGGCAATTATTTCTTCGAGCTTGAAAGTTTAAGTGCTTTGCACGACATTCCCTCAAACGCAGAACTTACGCACGTAGAGCGTTGGAGTTTGTCAGAATGTGGCAATATGACTGAAATTACAGAGGAAAATATCGAAAATTTATCAAAAACCACTAAATAATCAATGAAAAATTGTGAAAAACTATTGATTTTTTCACCACATTATGGTATAGTGAAATTGCAAAATAAAAAGCCTGATATTTTGTAATTTCTCGTAAAGGTGGTTTTTATATGAAAACATTGATAGTGGCAAAACAAATTACCGTTACAGATGATCTGAAAGGAATCATTGAGAAGAAGCTTGAAAAATTCGATAAGTTTTTTAACGATAACGCTTCTGCCTCCGTTGTCCTTTCAAGAAAACGTGACAAAGAAATATTGGAGCTTACGATAACAGTCGGCGGCACTTTGTTCAGAGCTGAAGAAGAAAGCGATACGTTCAGAAACGCTCTGGACAACGCAGTTGATATAATCGAAAGACAGATAAGAAAAAATAAAACGCGCTTGCAAAGAAGACTTCGCGACGGATATTTTGACAAAGCGGTGTATGACGTTGAGGTTGACGAAGAGGACGACGTTCCCTTCAAGATAAGAGAAAAAACGTTCCCGTTTATGCCGATGTCCGTAGAAGAAGCGATACTTCAGATGAACCTTTTGGGGCATCAGTTCTTCGTATTCATCAATGCAGAGACAGAAAAAACGAACGTCATATACAAACGTAAGGATAACGACTACGGTCTTATAGTTCCCGAAGATTAATACTTTATTTCATATAAAGCGGCAAGCTTGCCGCTTTATATTTTTTTGTTGAATTCCTATTGAAAAAAAAGAAAAACGTGGTATAATAATTACATAGTAATTTGACAGGAGAAAATTATGATAACGGATAAAATAAAATATATCGGCGTCAACGATCACGAAATAGATCTTTTTGAAGGTCAATATGAAGTTCCGAACGGTATGGCGTATAATTCTTACGTCATTGAAGATAATAAGATCGCGGTAATGGATACAGTCGATGCTCGTTTTACCGATGAGTGGCTTGACAATATCAAAAAGGCAACGGACAGAGATCCCGATTATCTCATAGTACAGCATATGGAACCCGACCATTCGGCTAATATAGACAAGTTCTTGTGCAAATACCCTTCTGCCGTCGTAGTTTCAAACGACAAAGCGTTTGCGATGATGAAAAAGTTTTTCTCAAACGACTATCAGGACAGAAGGATCGTCGTAAAAGACGGTGATACACTTGAGCTTGGAGAGCACACTCTTTCCTTCCACACAGCACCCATGGTTCACTGGCCCGAGGTAATGGTAACGTACGACAAAAAGGACAAGGTTCTCTTTTCTGCCGACGCGTTCGGCAAATTCGGCGCACTTGACGCGGAAGAAGATTGGGCGTGTGAGGCAAGACGTTACTATTTCGGTATCGTCGGAAAATTCGGTGTTCAGGTTCAGGCAGCACTTAAAAAGCTTTCCTCGCTTGACATTGAGATAATATGCCCTCTGCACGGTCCCGTGCTTTCTGAAGATCTCGGATATTATCTTGATCTTTATAACACATGGTCATCGTACGGTGTCGAAAGCGAAGGCGTCCTCATCTGTTACACTTCCGTTTACGGAAACACAAAAAAAGCAGTTGAGCTTCTTGAAGCAGAGCTTAAAGCCCTCGGCTGTGCAAAGGTTGCAGTAAACGATCTTGCAAGATGCGATATGGCTGAGGCTGTTGAGGATGCTTTCCGTTACGGAAAGATAGTTCTTGCCACAACGACGTACAACGGCGATATATTCCCTTTTATGCGTGAGTTCATAAACGAGCTTACGGAAAGAAATTATCAGAAGCGTACCGTCGGTATAATTGAAAACGGAAGCTGGGCACCCATTGCCGCAAAGAAGATAAAGCAAATGCTTGAAAACAGCAAGGATATTTCATTTACCGAAACTACCGTCACGATACATTCAGCCGTAAAGGATGAAAACAAAGAACAAATTAAAAATCTTGCAAAAGAGATAATATAAGGAGAAAAGCTATGAAAAAATACGTATGTGAAATTTGCGGCTACGTTTACGACGAAGCAAACGGTGATCCCGACAACAACATTGCCCCCGGAACAAAGTGGGAAGATATCCCCGATGATTGGGTATGTCCTCTTTGCGGTGTCGGCAAGGATCAATTCGCAAAAGAATAATTTCCACTTACAAGGGATCGGCATAAACTATCCGATCCCTTTTTCAAAAATTTGAGTTTTATTTTAAAATAAACGGAGATAAAAATGTCTGAATTTCTTAAAATAATAGACGGTTTCAAACGTGCTTGTCCGTGCGGAGTTACACACGAAACAACAATAAAAGACATACAAATCGGTTCGGGGCTCGTTAATTCCGTCGGAGAAATACTTAAAAAGAACGGTTTTCCGAAAAACATACTTCTCGTTGCCGATAAAAACACACTTCGTGCCGCAGACGGTATTACAGAAAGTCTTGACGGTTTCTATGTATCATATAAAATATACGACGATCTGCGTGTTGCAGAAATCGAACACGCAAACGAAATAGGCACGCTTATAAGGGGAACGGACACGGCGGTGCTTTCCGTCGGAACAGGCTCTGTAAACGATCCTTGCAGGCTTGCCTGCGCCGTTGAAGATAAAAAGCTGTGCATTTTCGCAACTGCCCCTTCGATGGACGGGTTTGCTTCCTACAGCTCACCCATCGTTGCAAGCGGCTTTAAATCGAGTTACCCTGCGAAAAGTCCCGAGGTAATAATAGGTGACACGAAGATACTTGCAAACGCCCCATCCGAGCTTAAATCGGCAGGATTCGGTGATATGGTATCAAAGTACATAGGTCTTATTGACTGGAAAGTATCAACTATACTCACCGGTGAAACGTACTGCGAAAAGGTTGCAACTTTAACGCGCGAAGCCGTTGACGAGCTTATGGAAATGGCTGACAAAGTAACCGAAAACGATGAATATACTGCAGGAAAAATATTTGAAGCGCTCCTTAAAACGGGAATAGGTATGAGCTTTATGAAAAATTCACGTCCTGCAAGCGGTTCCGAACATATAATATCACATCTCATAGAATGTCTTGAGCTTAAAGAAGGCAAGCTTCCCAATCTTCACGGCGACGACGTTGGCGTATGCACGCTTGAAATGCTTAAATTTTACGGCAGTCTTGCAGAGCATGACGAAATAGAAACGAGATATGAAACGGTAGATTGGGATGAAGTATACGATTTTTACGGTTTTATGGCAGAAGACGTAAAAAAGCTCAATCATCCCGAAAACATTGTTGACGGTATAACGCCTGAAAAGCTTAAAAGCAGTTGGAAAGAAATAAGACAAGTAATAAAAAGTATGCCATCGTACGATGAATGTAAAAAAGCGATGATAAAAGCAGGGTGCAAAATAACGGTAGCTGACATAAAAAAAGACCGTGAATTCTTTGACAACTGCTTACTTTATTCACCGTACATGAGAAAAAGACTTACCCTTTTGCGTCTTAAAGATATGATAATTACATAATCACAAAAAGTCGATACAGATGAAACACCCGTATCGACTTTTTATTTTCTCCATAGTTAAATCACTACTGCTTTTTGAAATAATAATTTTTATAGCTTTTGCACTGTCCCAGATAATACCGTTTTATCTTGAGTATTCGTTTCAGATTTCTGTCCTCTTTGCAGTCAAGCGTTCGCATATACTTTTGTTCTTTTATAAGCTTACGCATTTCGTTTTTCAAATCATCATTAGCCGTATATTTGAACATAACGTATTTACTGACATTTGCCCATAAAGCTGTATTGTTACAAAACAGACAATCAGTATTATTATCAAACACATCATCAACAAGGCACTTCATAAGATTCATACCTGCTGTATAAACGTAAAAACTGCTTCTACCCGGTCTTGGATTAATTTCCATCAAACAATATTTTCCGCTTTCTTTGTCGTATTTCATATCAAAATTTGAAAATCCAACATAACCGATGTCTTCAAGAAACTTTTTAAGCTTTTTATAAAGCTCCATATCGCAACGTGAAATTATAGCTGCGTAATTACCTATTGATTTTGGATGATATTCTTCAAGTACGGGCTGTCCCAAACACATAGCCCTTACTTTTCCGTTTGCATCTGAATAACAATTCAGCACACGCATTGCAGAATCATCACCTTTGATAAACTTTTGAATTATCAGCTTGCCTTCATATCCCGATCTGTTCATCTGTTTTATCATATCAAGATACTGCTGTTTGCTGTCAAAAAAGAAAACTTTCTTCTTTCCTTCAAAGTTACACTCAAGATAATCGGTTGCATTGCTGTTTTCAGGTTTAACAACGATCGGAAACGAAAACGGCAGATCGTTAATTGCAATTTCTCTTTGCTCTTTATCAACCACGACCGTTTGCGGATAATCCACCCCGTGCTTTTCACACAGCTCGTAGAATTTGTCCTTAGTATCAAGCGTTTGTAAAATGGCTTTATTTACAAACTTATTTGCAATAAGTCCTTTAAAACTGTCGTAATTTTCAGAAACGAGTGACGTATAATAATCAGAACAGGATATTACGATTATTTTATCGTATTTTCCACTGTATTCTTCAAGAACCTTAAGCAATTCCCTTTTAAACACTTCACAAACATTGAAATCTTTTATAATTTTTACAGTAAAAAGATTGCTGCATTGAGTAGGCACAAGTTGTCTTGTACAAAGCAACACAGGAGATATGCCATACTCTTTATTGAAAATACGTGCTGTTCCGTATGCATTTTCATCACTTCCTAAAATTATCGGAAGAAACTTCTTTTCGTTCATAGTTATATCACCTCAACACAAAATACTGCTCGTACCAAATAAGAAATGAATATACAGTATAAATAACACGGGCATTGTTTTTTTTCTCACTTAAATGTTCATAAAGCAAAGAATTAAGATATTCTGTATCAAAAAACTCTTTTGCGTATTCCGAAGAAAAGGCTTTTTTAATAAGTTTGCTATATTGTTCCTCTCTGATCCAAACACGGAATGGAACCATAAATCCTGCTTTTTTTCTGTTTGCCCACTGTTCCGGAATGTGTGAAAGTGCTGCTCGACGGAAAGCTCTCTTTGTGTGTCTGCCTTTCATTTTCTGATCCGATGTAAGTGTTTTGGCAAGTGCCCATACTTCCCTGTCAAGATATGGCACTCTTGCTTCAAGTGAATGTGCCATCGTCATTTTATCAGCTTTCAAAAGAATATCATAAGGAAGCCAAAGATTCATATCAAGATACATTTTTTTTGTAAGATCATCGCAATCTTTAACCCTTGCATAATACGGTGCCGTAACGTCTTTGTATGTTATACTACTTCTGTATTTTTCATTTGTTATCTTATTTGCCATTTCGTCATTCATTATGAACGCCTGACCTATGTACGTTTCTTCAACGGATTTTGCATTAGATGTAAAGAAAGTTTTTACGTGGCGATTTGGAAATGCAGAAAATACTTTTGCAAACGCTTTCCTCATTTTTCGAGGTAAACGTTTGTATATCTTTGACGGTGTGCTTTGAATATACCAATCATATCCGCCAAAAAGCTCGTCTGCACCTTCGCCGCTAAGCACTACTTTAACGTCTTCACTCGCAAGTTTTGAAAGATAGTAAAGCGGGACAGCAGAAAGATTTGCATGCGGTTCGTCTGAATGATATTGCACGTGAGGCAAAGCATCGAAAAACTCCTCCGGAGTTATATTTTTCTGCTTATTTGGTATATTAAGTATATTGCACAATTCTTTCGCAAGTCCTGTTTCATCAAAGCCATCTATTTTAAAACCGACAGAATAAGTTTTCATAGGTTTTATTCTGCCCTTTCTGACAGTAGATGCCACGTAACTTGAATCAACACCTCCGGAAAGGAACGACCCTACTTCAACGTCTGCGATCTGATGATATTCAATTGATGACAGTATGGTTTCATCTATGAGCTTAACAACGTTATCAAAACTTCTCTTTTCAGCAGAAAACACGGGTTCAAAATACGGTGTTTCTTTCAATTCTCCGTTGCCATAATTAAAATAGTGTCCGGGGGTAAGTTTAAAAACATTCTTGAACATACACTCCTTCATCGGAGAATATTGAAATTCAAGATACATTTTAAGTGCATCACGATTGATTTCCTTTTTAAACGACGGATGAGGTAAAAAGGACTTTATTTCTGAACCAAATATCAGATCTCCATCAAATATTCCGTAATAAAACGGTTTTATTCCAAAATAGTCACGAGCCCCATAAATGGTCTTATCCTCTTTATCGTATATTACGAAAGCAAACATTCCCCTTAATTTCGATGCAGTTTCATTCTTATATACTGTATAAGCATTAAGAATTACCTCTGTATCGGAGTTCGTTTTGAAAGTAAGTCCGTGATCCTTTATTAAATTCTCCCGTAATTCTCTGTAATTATATATCTCTCCATTAAAAACAATAACATATCTGCCACATGATGAACATATAGGTTGATCACCGCCTTCAAGATCAATTATACTCAATCTGCGAAAGCCAAGTGCAACTCTATCCTGTACGAAATATCCATCACTGTCAGGTCCTCTATGAGCGATGGTTTCAGCCATTTTCTTTATTATTTCCGTTTTATTATACGATTTATCACTTACAAAACCGGTAAATCCGCACATATTCAAATTCCTTTCGGCAAATCAAACAATACTTTTTTATTTTATCATAACACATAAAAAAAATCAATATTATAAATATATTTTTCTAAATATTTTTAAATATCCACTTGAATGATTCATCGAAATATGTTACAATGTGTAGATAAAAATTATAGAAGGAACTAATATGAAAAGAAAATTTTTTTTGTTGATCTTTACCATTGTTCTGATACTCGTATCGTGTGCAAACGACGCCGTAACAATTGATGATACAACAGATTTTGTAAGTGAAAACACACCTCAAACAGATGAAATAACAACTGCAGAAACAGCTACAGAAACAACTGCAGAAACAGAAAATGATACTGCTGCAGTGCTTCCCCCAAAACGCATTTCTTTTCTTGCTGCAGGTGACAACATCATCTATTACGGAACGGTACGCGATGCTGAAAGTATGGCTGTACCGGGCGGCAGAAAGTATAATTTCAAACCAATATACGAAAACGTTTCCGATATGATATATGATGCTGACATTTCATTTATAAATCAGGAAACACTTATGTGCGGTGAAGGATACAAACTCACGTGGTACCCGCAGTTCAACAGCCCGCAGGAAGTCGGTCACGATCTTTACGAGCTTGGATTTGACGTTATTTGCATTGCAAATAACCATATGCTTGACAAGGGCTCAAAAGGTCTTAACAGAACGATAGAATTCTATGACACTCTTCCTGTGATGATGATAGGCGGATATAAAAATGAGGAAGATTATAAAAACATAAGAGTTTACAGTCAAGACGATATCGATGTTGCCTTTCTTGCATATACGGAAATGACGAACTTACATCCGACATCGGGGTATGATACCTACATTCCTTATATTGAAAACGCTAATCTTCAAAAAGATGTTGCTTCTGCGCGTCAGGTCGCAGACCTTGTTATAGCTTCTGTGCATTGGGGTGACGAAAACAAATTCAAGCCTAATGAATATCAAAAAGAATATGCACAAATGCTTGCAGATGCAGGGGTTGACGTTATAATCGGTCACCACCCCCATGTAATACAGCCTATTGAATGGTTGCATGGAAAAAACGGTAACAAAACTCTTTGTGTATACTCACTCGGTAATTTTATGGCAGAACAAGCAAAAGATTATAATATGCTCGGCGGTATTGTTACGTTTGATATATGCGCGACGGGTGATGATCCTGCAACGATAGAAAACGTAATATTCACCCCTACAATATTTGATTTTACAAGAAAATTCTACAACAATAAGATCTACCTTCTTGAAAATTATACGGCAGCACAAGCTGAAGCTCACGGTATCGGTTCTTACGGTAATTCAGCCTCACTTGAAAAATTCCATTCCTATGTTGCAAACGTTATCAGTGATGAATTTCTCCCCGAAAGCTATAAATCCTCTCTTGAAAAATAAAAACATTTTAAAGCCCAAGACGTCATAGCGTTTTGGGCTTTGTTTTTGTATAACGAAAACCACCCGCTGAGCGGGTGGTTCCAAAGAGGCTTTTGCCGTTGAACAAAAAAACCTCCGATGATATAATACAAGCAGGTCTAGCCAACCGCAAGTAAGAAATCAAAGGAGGATGTCAAAATGAAGAT
>JAZOSS010000085.1:0-11228 GCA_045657205.1 Eubacteriales bacterium | reverse complement strand
GAAAATCCGAAGGCAAGTGTGTAAGCTTTGGCGTAAACGAAAGCCGTGACGTTGTTTCGTGGTACAAGTTTATCAAAGAAAATTTTCCAAACTTCAAAAAAATGTTTCTTCACGGCATATCGCTTGGCGGTGCTACGGTTCTTCTTTCTTTGAAGGATAACGAGCTGTCACATTCCGTCAGCTGTGTTGTTGCCGACTGCGGTTTTGACAGTCCCGAAAGAATACTTGATCACGTACTGAAAAACTACTACCACCTTCCCTCTTTTATCAGAAAAACCGTTATTATGTTCTGCGGGCGTATATGCAAATGCGATTTCCGCGGGGTAAATACGGAGGATATTCTTAAAAATTGTGACGTTCCGATACTGTTTTTACACGGTGATCTTGATAAGTATGTACCGTATGATATGAGTGTTTCAAATTATAACGCAGCAAGAGCTTCATTTGAATTATATACCGTAAGAGGTGCACGTCACGCAGGGTGCTTTACAGTTGATGAACAAGGCTCTTACAGTGCAGTTGACAGGCTTTTGAACTATGCATTGAAAAAAGATTAAACAAAGGAAGTGTATACTGTTATGTATCACAGATACGAAGAAAAAGACAAGCTTTATAAACTCTGCCGTGAGATAAACTCAGGACTTTTTTCCGACAATGCAGAAAACGATATAAAGGAAATGCTCATTCTTTACAAAAAATGCGGTAACTTTGTTTTTGATGAAGATGAAGAAAAGAAGAATGCCCAGCGGAACAAAGCCGACAAAAAGCATCTTTTGAAAGTAATATACATCTGCTTTGTCAATATGTTGGAAATAGATCTTTCTTCAAATGAACGCTTGACTTATGCCGAGGAAATAATAAAGCCCGAAGGGTTTCTTTATCAATCCACAAAGCACGGTACGCGAAGCATCTCGCTTGACTTTTTGCGGCTTTGCAAAAAGATCCTTGCAGACGAATTCACAGGAAAAGATGCACAAAAACAAAGTGAGCTTCTTAAAGAAGCCCACAAAGTTTCAAGTATAAAATTATTACTTTTAAACAAGCTTTAATTCACAACATTTACAGGCGTACCGTTTTGGTACGCTTTTATGTTTTCGGCAACAATATCTATAAGTCTTACACGCGCCTGGTGCGATGCCCATGCAACGTGAGGTGTTATTGTGCAGTTCTTTGCCGAAATAAGCGGATTGTCTTCTCTCATAGGTTCGACAGTCAAAACATCAAGCGCTGCCCCTGCAATTTTTCCTTCGTTAAGAGCCTGTGCCAGATCCTTTTCGTTTATAACCCCGCCGCGTGAGGTATTGATAAGATACGCACTCGGTTTCATAAGCGAAAGTGTTTCAGCACAAATAAGCTCTTTATTCTTATCCGTCAAAGGTGCGTGAAGTGTCAGATAATCACTTCTTTTGAACAGCTCCTCAAGGGAAACGTATTCGTAATCGTTATCACGTACAGTCCTTGTATTGACTATCACGTTCATACCGAGAGCTTCTGCACACTGTGCAACCTTTCTGCCTATTGCACCCATACCGTAGATACCGAGAGTTTTTCCCCAAAGCTCGGTTATCGGGTACGGAAAGTACGAAAACGCACTTGACTTTACCCAATCGCCGTTATGAGTTGAAGTGTTATATTCAAACAGTGACGTTGCGTGTGCAAGTATGAAAGCTATCGTAAGCTGTGCTACTGAATACGTGGAATATCCGGGAACGTTGACAACAACGATTCCCCTTTTTTTTGCTTCGGCAATATCAATATTATTATATCCCGTTGCAAAAAGACCGATATATCTGAGCTTTTTACAACCGTCCATTATATCACTGCCGATAACCGCTTTATTACAAAGCAAGACCTCGGCATCCTTTGCGGCATCGACTATTCTATCGTGCGGCAAAAGATCATAATATGATACCTCGCCCAGCGCTTCGATGGGAGAAAAATCAATATCCCCCACCGTAAGCGTACATTTATCAAGTACTGTTATCTTCATAGATACCTCTTGAATTCATCGGCGGTTATGGCAACTGCCGAATAAAATAGTAAAAACGCAAACGTAAGCACTGTAAGTATGAGTCCTGCAATAACGAGTACATTATTGTAAAGTAATGCAGCATCACCGTTAAAAGCTGAATCCATACACACAACAGTCATAAGAAGCGACACAAGCGAAGTTATATGAGATGCTGATGCAAAACAGCTTCTGTCTTTAAATATAACCACTGTGAGAAACGCCGCTGTCATAAGAAGCACGACAAGTGTGAGGATCGTGAAGAAATAATCTGTCCACGTCGTATTGCCGAGCTTTTCTATCAGCTGTTTTTCTTCGGACGTAAGCTCAACAGCTGACAGAAGCGTTTTTCTGATCCCGCCGAGCATCGTTATGAGCATAACTATGAAAGCACCCCACGCAGACAATGATGACAGGCTAATCAATAATTTTTTCATACAGATCAAACTTTGAAATATTTTACAGCAGACTCAAACAACTTCATATCGTAGTTGCCGGGAACGTTTTTGTAAAGTCCGTTGCTGTATCTTTCCGTATGTCCCATTTTACCGAGAACTCTGCCGTCGGGCGATGTGATACCCTCTACAGCGTAATATGAACCGTTGGGGTTATACGCTATATCGTACGTGGGTTTGCCGTCAAGATCAACGTACTGTGTTGCGATCTGTCCGTTTTCAACAAGCTTTTCAAAAAGCTCATCAGGGCAGACAAACCTGCCTTCACCGTGTGATATCGGCACAGCGTATATCTCATCGGGGTTCGTTGCACAAAGCCACGGTGACTTATTTGATGCGATACGAGTATTTACTATCTTCGACTGGTGGCGTCCGATAGTATTGAACGTAAGCGTAGGACAGTTGCTATCCGTATCTATTATCTTTCCGAAAGGAACGAGTCCGAGCTTTATAAGTGCCTGGAATCCGTTACAGATACCTGCCATAAGTCCGTCACGACAGCCTAAAAGCTCATCCACCTTTTCGTGTATGAGGGGGTTACGGAAGAATGCCGTGATAAATTTACCCGAACCTTCGGGTTCGTCACCGCCGGAAAATCCACCGGGAACGAATATTACCTGCGAGGAAGATATCTTTTCTGCAAATACTTCCGCACTTCTTGTAACATCAGCCGCTGTCATATTATTTATTACGAATATTTCGGCTTCACCGCCTGCGGAAACTATTGCCTTTTCCGTATCGTATTCGCAGTTTGTGCCGGGGAATACGGGAATGAGGAACTTAGGCTTTGCAATGCCCACCTTCGGTGAGGGATATGACGATGCTTTATACGAATAAGGTGTTATATCCTTCTTTTCGTAGTCGATATTGCAGGAGTAAACGTCTTCAAGCTCATCTTCGTAAAGCTTTTCAACACTGCACATACATACTTTTTCAGCTTTATATGAAAGTGCGTATTCTTCTGTTGTATAACCGAGTGTTTTTCCTATATCGCACGTACAGTCAAGTTCGATTATGAAACTTCCGTAGGAATAACCGAATATTTCGTCCATCGTCACGTTTGCATCAAATGCAAAACCGATCTTGTTACCGAGTGCCATCTTCATTATACCCTCAGCAACGCCGCCGTATACAGGTGTATAAGCGGAAAGAACGTGACCTGCTTTTATAAGCTTTGCAACGAGTGCGAAATTATCTTTAAGGGACTGAACCGTGGGAAGACCGTTTTCACGGTATTCGGGTGTTATAAGAACGACCTTTGAGCCTGCTTTCTTGAATTCAGGGGATACAGCGTTACGGCAGTCACCGCAACCGACAGCGTAAGAAACGAGTGTGGGAGGAACGTCGATATTTTCAAACGTACCGCTCATTGAGTCCTTACCGCCGATTGAAGCAATTTCAAAGTCAAGCTGTGCGGTAAGCGCACCGAGCAATGCCGCAAACGGCTTGCCCCAGCGTTTGGGATCGTCCTTCGGCTTTTCAAAATATTCCTGGAACGTAAGATACATATCGGGGCTGTCAACACCGCTGCAAGCAAGCTTACAGAGAGATTCAACAACGGAAAGATATGCACCGACGTACTGATTTTCGGACATTATAAAGGGATTGTAGCCCCATGCAATGACGGATGCCGTATTTGTTTTGTGAGGTCCGACGGGAAGCTTTGCGATCATCGTCTGTGCAGGTGTGCGCTGATACTTACCGCCGAAGGGCATAAGAACCGTGGCAGCACCGATAGTTGAGTCAAATCTTTCCGAAAGTCCTCTCTTTGAACAGACGTTATAATCGCTTGCAAGCTTTTTATATTCATCCGTAAAGGAGCCGGACACCGTTTTGGGTGTTATTTTCTTTGCGGGAGTGCAAACGCTTATATGCTTTTCAGCACCGTTTGAATTAAGGAAGTCACGGGAGATATCGACGATAACTTTACCGCACCATTCCATTTTAAGGCGTTTTTCTTCAGTAACCTTTGCAACGATAGTTGACTCAAGGTTTTCTTCCTTAGCAATAGCGATAAACTTTTCAACATCAGCAGGATCAAGTACAACTGCCATTCTTTCCTGTGATTCACTTATTGCAAGTTCTGTACCGTCAAGACCGTCGTACTTTTTCGGTACGCTGTCAAGGTTTATATAAAGACCGTCTGCAAGCTCACCGATAGCAACGGATACACCGCCTGCACCAAAGTCGTTACATCTCTTTATGAGAGTTGACGCTTTGGGATTTCTCATAAGTCTTTGAAGTTTTCTTTCCTCGGGTGCGTTACCCTTCTGGACCTCTGCACCGCACGTGTGTATGGATTCAGCCGTGTGAGATTTTGACGAGCCCGTTGCACCGCCGCAACCGTCACGTCCCGTTCTTCCGCCCAAAAGTACGACAACGTCACCGGGTGCCGGCACTTCACGTACGACGTTTTCTTCGGGAGCGGCACCTACGACAGTACCGATCTCAAGTCTTTTTGCAACGTAACCGGGGTGGTATATTTCATCTACCTGGCCTGTTGCAAGACCGATCTGGTTACCGTATGAGGAATAACCTGCCGCCGCCGTCGTTACGATCTTTCTTTGCTGAAGCTTACCGGGGATCGTATCCGCAACCGATACGTGAGGATCAGCCGCACCCGTTACACGCATAGCCTGGTATACGTACGCACGGCCTGAAAGCGGGTCACGGATAGCACCGCCGATACACGTTGCCGCACCGCCGAACGGCTCGATCTCCGTAGGATGGTTGTGTGTTTCGTTTTTGAAAAGAAGAAGCCACTTCTGTATTTCACCGTCAACGTCAACGTCAACTTTAACAGTACATGCGTTTATTTCTTCACTTTCGTCAATTCTCGGAAGCTTTCCTTTTACTTTAAGATATCTTGCACCGATCGTTGCGATGTCCATAAGGTTAATGGGCTTCGTTCTTCCAAGCTCTGCTCTTATTTTTATATAAGCATCGTACGCCTGCTTTACGTCGGGATCTTCTATATCTGCGGAGTCGATAGTCGTCAAGAACGTGGTATGACGGCAATGGTCAGACCAATACGTATCTATCATTCTTATTTCCGTTATAGTGGGATCGCGCTTTTCACTTCTGAAATAGTCACGGCAGAAACGGATATCGTCAGCATCCATCGCAAGGGAATATTTCTTAACAAACTCCGCAAGCTCTTCACCTTCAAGATCAATAAATCCATCAAGTGTTTCTACCGACGTGGGAATATCGTATATCGCTTTAAGCGTATCGCATTTTTCAAGCGATGCTTTTCTCGATTCTACGGGGTTGATGATGTACTTTTCTATTTTTGCCTTCTGCTCGTCTGAAAGCTCGCCTTCAAGATAGTAGACCTTTGCCGTTCTTACAACGGGGCGTTCTGCACCTGTAAGAAGCTGTATGCACTGTGCGGCGGAGTCAGCTCTCTGATCGAACTGACCGGGGAGGTATTCAACGGCAAAAACGTAGCAGTTGCCGTACTCGGGGAGTTCTCTGTAGACGCAGTCAAGCTGAGGCTCGGAAAAGACCGTGTTTATACTTTTTTCAAAAAGTGCCTCGTCAAGATTTTCAACATCGTATCTGTTGAGAAGTCTTACGCTTTTAAGGCTCGCTATACCGAGCTGTGTCGAAAGCTCAGCGCAAAGCGATGCCGCTTCGTTTGAAAGCGAAGGCTTTTTTTCGGTATATATTCTGTAAACCATATTCAAAACTTCCTTATTTAAGTGCTTTGAGCGCAGTCGCACCGATATCGGAGCGCATGTGCTTCTTTTCAAAATCTATCATATTTGCGGCTCTATAAGCCTTGTCGATAGCAGACTTGAGATCTTCTGCTGTTGCCGTAACACCGAGAACACGTCCGCCCGAGGTAAGTATTTCTCCCTCTTCCGACATCTTTGTTCCTGCGTGATACACGGTGACGTCATCAAGCGTGTCAACATTACCGAAGGTTATCTTCTTACCCGTTTCGTACTTTTTGGGATAACCGCCCGATGCTATAACAACACAGCACGCCGCGCCGTTATCAAACTCTACGTTTGTTTCCGCAAGCGTTTCATTTTCAACTGCCTGCATTATTTCAAACAGATCGGACTTCAAAAGAGGCAAAACGACCTGTGTTTCGGGATCTCCGAAACGGCAGTTATATTCGATAACGTACGGTTTGCCATCGCATATCATAAGACCGAAATAGAGGCACCCTTTGAACGTTCTTCCCTCTTTTTTCATTGCTTCAACAGTCGGGATAAAGATTTCCTTCATACATCTGTCAGCAATTTCAGATGTATAGTAAGGGTTGGGAGCGATCGTACCCATACCGCCCGTGTTATCGCCTTTGTCGTTATCAAGTGCGCGCTTGTGGTCCATCGACGAGACCATAGGAACGACTGTTTTTCCGTCTGTGAAAGCCAAAACGGATACTTCAACACCCTTTAAAAACTGCTCGATAACGATATTCGAACCGCTTTCACCGAATATCTTATCTTCCATCATCGAAATGACAGCCGCCTTTGCGCTTTCAAAGTTCTCTGCAATTACAACACCTTTACCGAGTGCAAGTCCGTCTGCTTTGATAACAGTCGGATATGCCGAGGATTCAAGATATTTTACAGCTGCTTCTTTATCATTGAATGTTTCATAGTACGCTGTGGGGATATTATATTTTTTCATAAGATCCTTTGAAAAGACCTTACTGCCTTCGATAATCGCCGCATTTGCACACGGACCGAAGCATTTTATGCCGACTTTATGAAGTGCATCGACAGCACCGAGAACCAACGGATCATCGGGTGCAACTACTGCAAAATCAATTTTGTTTTCTGTTGCAAATTTAACGATACCGTCAATATCCTTTGCGCCTATGTTTACGCACTCAGCATCAAGAGATATGCCTCCGTTACCGGGAAGTGCGTATATTTTCGTTATGCTTTTATTTTCTTTAAGCTTTTTGATTATCGCATGTTCACGGCCGCCGCCGCCTACAACAAGTATATTCATTTCAATTCCTCAACCTTATATTAATGGTGGAACAGACGGATCTTTGTAAATGCCATTGCCATTCCGTATTTATCGGCACATTCGATAACGACATCGTCACGGATAGAGCCGCCGGGTTCTGCTATATATTCAACACCGCTTCTTCTTGCACGTTCGATGTTATCGGAGAACGGGAAGAAAGCATCAGAACCGAGAGAAACACCCGTCATCTTTGAAAGGTATTCTTTCTTTTCTTCACGTGTTATGGGTTCGGGACGTACTGCAAAGAAGTTCTGCCATACGTCATCACCCGTTACATCCTCATGATCCTCGGATACGTATACGTCGATGCAGTTATTTTTATCGGCAAGAGCCATTCCCTCTTTGAACTGAAGTGCAAGCGTCTTGGGATGCTGACGCAAGAACCATACGTCTGCCTTATTTCCCGCAAGGCGTGTGCAATGAACTCTCGACTGCTGGCCTGCGCCGACACCGATAGTCTGACCGCCCTTTGCGTAGCAAACGGAGTTTGACTGTGTGTACTTCAACGTAATGAGGGCGATAACGAGGTCGCGCTTTGCATCCTCGGGAATATCCTTTCTTGCTGTTACAACGTCGGAAAGAATATCGCTGTCGATCTTAAGATCGTTTCTTCCCTGCTCAAACGTAATGCCGTATACCTGCTTGCGTTCGATAGGGTCGGGAGTATAATTTTCATCTATTTTAACGATATTGTACGCGCCCTTGCGCTTTGCTTTGAGTATTTCAAGCGCTTCGTCCGTATAGCCGGGAGCTATAACGCCGTCGGAAACCTCACGCTTTATGATAAGTGCCGTTGCTTTGTCGCAAACGTCGGAAAGTGCGATCCAGTCACCGAAGGATGACATTCTGTCAGTACCTCTTGCTCTTGCGTAAGCCCAGGCAAGGGGAGATTCATCAAATCCGGGGATATCTTCAACGAAATATATCTTCTTGAGTGTATCGTCAAGCGGAACGCCGACTGCCGCACCTGCGGGAGGAACGTGCTTGAAGGATGCTGCGGAAGGAAGGTTTGTTGCTGCTTTGAGTTCTTTTACGAGCTGATAGGAGTTAAAAGCATCAAGAAAGTTGATGTATCCGGGTCTGCCCGAAAGAACTTCAATGGGAAGCTCGTCACCGTTGTCCATAAATATTTTCGAGGGCTTCTGGTTGGGGTTACAACCGTATTTGAGTTCAAATTCTTTCATCTTTTTCTCCTTGATTATTTGTTTTTATTTTCGATAACGGTTTTCGTTTCGCCCGTCGCAAGGTCTATATAGCGTACGAACAAAGACACTTTATTATCTTCGTTGAGATTCTGCCAGAGCATATCCGCAAAAGCGTTTATATCACCGTCGATCTCTATTCTTTCGGGTTCGCCTTCAAACGTGGGGATAGGATCGCCGTCGTGCATATACGTATGGATAAAGTGACCGATACCGCAGATCGGTTCGTATTCGTAGAAGTATCTGTTACAAGCAGAGCCTTTTTCGTCAGCACTCTTCAAAATGCTCATTTTATAAGAGAAATCGCCGTCGGCAAACGTGAGCATACCGCTTATTCTGGGTGTGAAGTTAGGTGCATCGGGCTCAAATTCTCTTGTACGGAGAGCGCGGGTGAAGCATCCGCCTTCCTTGAGAGATTCGTAAACGGTATCCGTCTGGTCGCCGTTTGTTACGATAAGCTTGTTTTCGTGCTTTCTTACGGGATAATAGATGATAAGGGAGGGATCTTTAAGCTTTGAAGGATCGTATGCCTTCGTTCTTACGTCTTCTCCTTCGGCAACGAATACTCTGTTACGTGAGTTTACGCTTCTGCCCATTATGAAGTAAGCCGTAACGGCGTATTTTCCGTCCTTTGATTTACCTATTATTATACCTCTTCCGGGATACGTATTTTCGGAAAGAAGCTTCTTTATATCATACAACTGCATTTCAGCTCTCCTTTATTTGTTTACATATTTTTTCTGTCGCCTCGGGAAGTATTATCCATTCGGCATTTTCCATAACACGCTTTTGTAATACTTCGGGCGTGTCGCCGTCCTGTATTTCAACAGCCTTTTGCGCGATTATCTTTCCGCCGTCGGGAATCTCATTTACGAAGTGTACCGTAGCACCCGTCACCTTGACTCCGTAAGCAAGTGCCGCCTCGTGTACGTGAAGTCCGTAGAAGCCAGCACCGCAAAACGAAGGAATAAGTGAAGGATGAACATTTATAATTCTGTTTTCGTACTTCTTTGTAAAGTCCGCAGAAAGTATGCACATAAACCCTGCAAGAACTATAAGCTCTATTTCGTTTTCTTCAAGCAAAGATATTATCTCTTTTTCAAAATCGGCTTGCGTGGGATAATCTTTCTTGATGACCGTAGCTGTTTTTATGTTGTTTTCTTTTGCTCTTGTAAGAGCGTAGGCGTCTTTTTTGTTTGATATGACAAGACTTATTTTTCCGCTTTTGATAATACCCGACTTTTCAGCATCTATAAGTGCCTGCAGGTTTGTTCCACCGCCTGAAACAAGTACGGCTATCTTTACCATATCTTAACGCCCTCAATACCTGCTTTTACTTCGCCCATTACGTATGCCTTTTCACCGTTTTCGTTGAGCACCCTTACTGCCTCGTCAGCTTCTTCAGCGGAAACGACAACGCACATACCGACACCCATATTGAACGTATTGAACATATCACGTACAGGAATATCGCCCTCTTTCTGGATAAGAGAGAATATCGGGGGGATCTGTACCTTTGATTTTTCAACGGATGCACCGAAGCCTTCGGGGATAGTTCTCGGGATATTTTCGTAAAATCCGCCGCCTGTTATGTGGGAAACACCCTTTACGTTTACCTTTTCCATAAGTGCAAGGATAGGTTTTACATAGATCTTTGTAGGTGTAAGGAGAGATTCGCCTATCGTCATACCGAGCTCATCAGAATGAGTAAACGCGTTCTTTTCATCCTTGAGAAGCACACGTCTTACAAGCGAAAATCCGTTTGAGTGAACACCGCTTGAAGGAAGTGCAATTATAACATCTCCGTCTTTTATCTTTGAATTGTCTATTATTCTGGGTTTATCGACCATACCGACTGTAAATCCTGCAAGGTCGTATTCGTCTATCGGATAGAAGCCGGGCATTTCTGCCGTTTCACCGCCGATAAGTGCCGCACCGGACTGACGGCAGCCGTCAGCTATACCTGATACGATCGACGCTATTTTTTCAGGAACGTTCTTTCCGCACGCTATGTAATCAAGGAAAAACAAGGGAGCGGCACCGCAACATACAACATCGTTTACGCACATTGCAACGCAGTCTATACCGACTGTGTCGTGCTTGTCAAGTATAAATGCTATCTTAAGCTTCGTACCGACACCGTCAGTTCCCGAAACCAAAACGGGAGCTGTCATTCCCTTTATATTCGGCTCAAACAATCCGCCGAATCCGCCTATACCGGAAACAACACCCGACGTCGTTGTCGATGCGATATGCTTTTTCATAAGCTCAACAGCACGGTACCCAGCTGTGATATCAACGCCTGCCTGCTTGTAGCTTTCACTGTAACTCTTATTCATTTTCAAAACCTTCCTTATATTTTTTCCTGAAGTTCTTTATCTTTTTTAAGTACGTCTTCACGCATTTTTGCTCTTGCCTCATCGAGCTTTTCAGCAAGTGCTTCATCTGTCAAAGCGATCATCTGTATTGCGAGATGTGCGGCATTCTTTGCACCGTTTATAGCAACCGTTGCCACGGGAAGTCCCGTCGGCATCTGAACCGTTGACAAAAGTGCATCCATACCGTCAA